>QHZK01000094.1 GCA_003224635.1 Acidobacteriota bacterium
TGGCTGGTCTACTGGCGACTGGGGGACGCTTACACGCGCCTCGAGAAGTGGGATGAAGCGGAGCGCGCCCTGAAGCAGGCGATCTGGCTCAATCAAGATTTCAGCGGCTCTTTCATTCTGCTCGGCAAGGTGGAACTGAAGAAAGGCGACGCGAGGCTTGCCTCGGAATTCCTCGAGCGGGCTTTGAAGATGGACCCCAACAACTTCTCGGCTCACTATCTTCTCGGCTCGGCCTACAAAGAGATGGGCCGCAAGGACGATGCCCAGCGCGAGTTCGACCTAACTCGGACGCTGCACGCGGACGACAAACGCTAGCACCGGCCGACCTGGCTGTCGGCTTTGCCACGCTTTTCCAAGTCCTGCGCGATATAGGTCCACGATGAGTACCCGGCAGTGGCACCAACGGGCCATTGCGTGGACCCCGCCACGCCCCTAACATGGTTACATAACCGCGCTGAACGCTGCCGGGGAACTGGCGCAACTCTGTTCTTTCCCGGAAGTATGGCACTCGACAAGGAAGGTGGATGCCACGATGACTGACCGACATGCTGCGAAAATCGGTAGGGTAACCCGATGGACCGGGTGGACCCAATGGAGAGGATCCTTGGCGCTTTGCTTGGCGCTCTGCGGCCTGGAGCTTGGCCTCTCCTCGATTGCTCGTGCTGCCACCTTCACCACGTTCGACGTCCCGGGCGCTGGCACGGGTTCGGGCCAAGGCACCTTGGCCACGAGCATCAACCCGGCGGGCGTTATCACGGGATACTATCTTGACGCAAGCGGGGCGTTTCACGGCTTCCTGCGAGCTCCCGACGGCAGCGTGACCACCTTCAACGCCCCGGGCGCCGGCGCTGGTACAGACCTGCGCCAAGGCACCTTCCCCAAGAGTATCAACCCGTCAGGCGCGATTACGGGATACTACATCGACGCGGGTAACGTAATTCATGGCTTCCTGCGCGCCCCCGACGGCGCCCTGACCACCTTCGACGCTCCGGGCGCCGGAGCCTTCCTGGGCACCTTCGCTCTCAGCATCAATTCTGCGGGGGCCATTGCGGGATACTATTTTGGTGGCGCGACCTTGGGATATCACGGCTTCCTGCGAGCTTCCGACGGCGCTTTCACCACGTTTGACGTGCCGGGGGGCCAATCGACCTTTGCCCTAACCATCAACGATACGGGTGCGATTGCGGGATATTCCGTCGCGACTCATCTAATTTCTCACGGCTTCCTGCGAGACCCCGACGGTACCTTCACCACCCTGGATGCGCCCGGCGCTGCACAGACTTTCGAGGCGGGCACCTTCGTCTGGGCCATCAACGCGGCGGGAGTGATCTCTGGAGACTACGTTGACGCGAATGAGGTGGAGCACGGCTTCATGCGGGATCGCGGCGGCGCCTTCACCACGCTCGATACTCCAGGTACCTTCACCTTCCCCGTAAGCATCAATCCGGCAGGTGCTGTTGCGGGATACTACATCGAGTATGACTCAGTTCAGAGGAGCTCTAAAACTCATGGCCTCCTGCGCACTGTCTTCGATGCCCCGGGCAGCCAAGGTGTCTTCACCTTCCCCTTGAGCATCAATCCGGCGGGAGCAATCACGGGATACTACGCTGACGCTAATTCGGTGTTTCACGGCTTCCTGCGAAGCCGCTAAGAGTGCCGTGGAACGCTGTTGCCCAGCGCCAAGCTGCGCGTTCCGTGGGGACCTAACCACACCGGCATTTGCGGCCAAGCCACTCGCGTTTGGGCTCGATTCCTACTGATGGTCGGAGAATATAGAGCACGCCGGTTTAGCTGTAGCGGCGGTCTATGAGCGCCGTCCTCCGCCGGCCCCATCGTGCCCATTGTGCCCATCATGGGTTGAACAGATTGGTCCAGGGCGATTAGAATGTGCTCCCGATAGTCGCGCCAGATTTTCTCTGGGGACCTGACTTTGAAGCGAAGCCGCAGCCGCCTCGGACGAAGCTCCTGCCTGACTCTTCTCTTAGCCTTTGTCTCCGCGCCCGTCGCAAGACCCCAGGCGACGCCCGCAGTCGTGCCTAAATTCGCCCTCAAGAAAAACGGACTGGAGCTCGAGCGGCGAACTCAATCGGGTTCTTTCTTCGACGTGGTGGGGCGCAAAGCTGCCGTCTTCGGGTACGAGAGCCGCTCGCTCGAAGCGTGGGTCTACCCGTTGAAAATCCTCGATGACTTCAAGCTCTCGTTTCGGCTCAGAGGCTACTCTTTGGAGATCGCGGGGGAGATCTCGGGTCCCGAAATAGAAGTGAGCATCGATGCGCGTCCCGAGGCGACCATTTTCACTTATTCTCACGCGGCGTTCACGGTCCGCCAGATTATCTTTGCCCCAGTGGACGAGCCCGGCATCATCATGCTGCTCGACGTTGAGAGCGTCTTGCCCATGAGGATCACGGGATCGTTCCGGCCCCGGCTGAGGCTGATGTGGCCCGCCGGGTTGATGACGCCGAATCTCGGGTGGGACGAGAAGGCGCACGTTTACTCCCTCACCGAGGAAAGCCGCCGCTTTGTGGGCCTGGTCGGTTCGCCGCGCGCGCGCGACGTTTCACTGATGCCGTATCAGGAAGAGCCGCGCGACGCGCCCGCCGGATTCGTCATCGAAGTTCCGCCCGAAACGACCCGATCTGAATTCATTCCGATTGTCATGGCGGGGAGTGTGAGCGGGCGCGATCAAGCCAGGGCGACTTACGACAGATTAATCAGCCGCGCGCAGGAACTCTACGAGAACAACGTGTTGTACTACGAGCGACTCCAAAAAGAGACGGTCGAGCTCTCGACGCCCGACGAACGCTTGAACACGGCGTTCGCCTGGGCGAAAGTGGGGATCGATAAAGGGATTGCGACCAACCCCTACCTCGGTACCGGCCTGGTGGCGGGGTTTCGCACTTCAGGCGACAGCGAACGCCCCGGCTTTGCCTGGTTCTTCGGGCGCGACGCGCTCTGGACTTCGCTCGCCATTACCTCCGAGGGCGATTTTGCGTCCACGCGCGCGGCTCTCGATTTCTTGAAGAAGTTCCAGCGGGTGGACGGCAAGGTACCGCACGAAATTTCCCAAAGCGCCTCTCTTGTTCCCTGGTTCACAGACTATCCTTACCCGTGGGCGAGCGCGGATGCCACGCCGCTCTACGTCATCGCTCACGCTGACTACTGGCGGGCGAGCGGCGACCTCGATTTCATCAGGGCGAACTGGGACTCGATCACCAAGGCCTACCGGTTCTCGGCGGCCACCGACACTGACAACAACGGCTTGATCGAAAACAGCAACGTCGGGCACGGCTGGGTTGAAGGCGGCGCGCTTCACCCGGCCCACGAAGAGATTTATCTCGAAGGATTGTGGATCGAAGCCTCGCTCGGCATGGCGGAACTCGCCGATCAGATGAACGACCCCGAGCTCGCCCGAGCGGCGCGAGCTGGCGCGGAGCGCGCGCGGAAGGCCGTGGAAAAAACTTATTGGCTCCCGGAGCGCGGTTTTTATGCCTTCGCGACCGCGCTGCCGCGCGCGACTCCGGCGGTCGCAGAGCCGGGGCCGAACCGCGAGGTCCGTCAGGCGCGTTTGGGCGAGCTGAGCAAGGCGCGCTTGATTGACGAAGATAGCGTGCTGCCTGCTGTCCCCCTGTGGTGGCGTGAGCTCGATGATGGCCGGGCGCAGTCCGAAATCGACCACCTCGGCAGCGGCGCCATGCAAACGGACTGGGGGATGCGAATCCTTTCGGATTCCAGCCGGCTCTACGATCCGCTTTCTTACCACTACGGGTCGGTCTGGCCGCTCTTCACGGGCTGGGCCAGCGTCGCCGCTTACCGCTACGGGCGGCCGCACACGGGCTTCCAGGCGCTCGCGAGCAATGCCCTGCTCACTTGGTCGAATGCGCTCGGCTACGTCACCGAGCTGCTGTCAGGGGCCTTCAACGCGCCGTTCGGCCGCTCCTCGCATCATCAGGTGTGGTCAGAGGCGATGGTGGTAGTGCCGGTCCTGCGAGGCTTGTTCGGAATCGAGGTCTCGGGCGGCGGTAAAGAGCTCCGGTTCGCGCCCCAGTTGCCGGCGAATTGGGACCGTGTCTCACTGTCGAACGTGGCCGCGGGCCGGGCGCGGTATGATCTGTCGCTCGAGCGCTCGGTCGGGCAGGAAAGGATTGTGATCGCGCGGCGCGAACGGGCGAAATCAGAGGCGGCGAGCGGTCCCGAGACCTCAGGCCTGACCCGAATCATCGTCGCGCCTGCCTTCCCGCTCGACGCGCGCGTGCGAGCCGTCACAGTGAACCACAGGCACGGGACTTTCAGCATCACGCGCTCCGGTGATGTCGAGCGCGCCGAGGTGACTATCGAGAGCCCAGCGCCCACGGTCGAGGTCGTGTTCGCCTACGACGCAGGCACGGACGTTTACACCCAGCCTGAAGAGCTCGAAGCTGGCGCGCCCAGCCAGGGACTGCGCATCATCCATTCGCGCGCTGATGCGGATGCGCTCCACCTGACGCTCGAAGGCATCGGCGGACGCTCGTACTCGTTGCGGGTGCGTAGCGGGCGAGAGCTCGGTGAGGCGAGGGATCGAGGCCTGATGATAAAACGATTGGCCGGGCAGGACCCGGAGCTGCTCGTCAGGTTCGAAGACGCCGGGGACGCTTACGTCCGGCGAGAGTTCAGTATCCCGTTGCTTGAACGACAGAGGGAATCCCGCTGAACGGGATCTCACCTGAGAGTTGGCAGGTTATTACAGGTCCTACTGCACCGGTTCGGTGATGGGCAGGCGCCACTTCTTGTAGCCGGCGTCCGCCGTCTTCTTCAACTGGCCCTTCCAGACTTCCGCTCCGTGGTACTTGAGGACGAAGGTGTGGTCGCCGACGGCGAGGTTCGCTATGAGGGGATTGTCCTTGTCCGTGCCCGTCCGCCCGACCAGCTTCCCATCGATAAACACGTCAACGCCGGAAGGGTCCGTCTCCAGGATGTATTCGCTGCTGCCGCCGTCGGGAGCGGGGCTGACGGCGCTGCCCGTCGGAGGGGCCGTCGGGTTCGCGGGCTGCTGGGCCACTTGAGCGGGCTGAGCATTTGCCGCCTGTTTCTTGGTGTCGGTAGCGCCAGCCGAAGCGAGCCGGGAGTTTGCGGGAACATCCTTGTCTTGTCTCAGGGTGGCTGAGTGCGACGCGCGCGTAGCGCCGGCAGAGGAGGCTGAAGGTGCGTTTTTCCGCCGCCGCCCCGCGCTCAGCGATGATCCTTTCCCGACTGGCATCTTCGGCGTCGGGCTTTCGAGCCTCGCGTCGGAAGCGCTCGCGGACGACGGGCCGTACGGCGCTGCAGAAGGCGGCTCCCCTCCCGGTTCAGGCTTGGGAAGGACAGGATTCCCCGTCGCGGCCGGCGCCGCACTCTTCTCCGGACTTATCGTTTGAGAATTGGCCGTTTGGGAACTGACCGGCGGATTGTTCCGAGTTGGCGCTACCGGGAGCTGTGTCAAACGGGAGAGATAGTATCCTCCGATAAGCACGCCGGCTACGGCAAGCACGGCCGCTCCAACCCATGCGACCCTCGGAAATCGCGAGGCTTTTTGGGCCGGACGGGTTTCAGCGGCGGCGAGTCGAGGCCTCTGCATGACCACGGTCTCGCCGCTGGAGGAAATTCGGCCCAATTGGCCATAGTTCGTCAGGTCATCCGCAAGCTCCCGGCAGGTCTGATATCGCAGGTCCGGATCCTTAGCCAGCGCCCTGCCAATGGCATGCGCCAGACCGGGATGGATAGCATTGCCGGCTTCGAGCGGCGAGACCGGCGGCTCATTAATGATCTTGTACATCACGGTGGTCACGTTCTGTCCGCCGAAGGGCTTCTGCCCGGTGACCAACTCGTAGAGAATTACGCCCAGCGAGAAGATGTCCGACCGCCCGTCCACGGGCTGACCTTTGACCTGTTCCGGCGACATGTAGGTTGGCGTGCCCAGGATTTGACCGGTGAGCGTCATGCTGGTTTCAGTGGAGAGCACCTTGGCGATGCCAAAATCAGTCACCTTTACCACTCCGCTTTCCAGGATCATGATGTTGGCAGGCTTGATGTCGCGATGGACAATGTGGTGGCTATGGGCGTAGTCGAGCGCGCTCGACACCTGCTGGAAGATCGGGATGATGGACTGGATCGGGAGGACGCCTTTTTCGTCCAGCAGTTGCCGAAGCGATATCCCGTCCAAGAACTCCATGGCGAGGTAGAGGACGCCGTGGTCTTCGCCGAAGTCATGAATGGTGACGATGTTAGGGTGGGCGAGCGCGCCGGCCGATTGCGCCTCGCTTTGAAAGCGCGCTTTGTAATCCTGGTATTCGCGGTCGGAGAGGCCTTCGGTCCGCATCGTCTTGATGGCGACCTTGCGACTGATCAGGGGATCGAAGCCTTCGTACACTACCCCCATCGACCCGCGCCCGATCTCCCCGGCGATCTCGTACCGGCCTGTTTTGAACATGAAGGCTCTGCTTCGCCCCTGCGGGGCCTCGCCGATGACTTGGAGCGTGCTTGGCTGCCCTTACCGGCTAAGTACCCTCGGTATCCGTTAGCTACTTCACTGCCGCGATAACGCCTATGCATACGTTACCGCAAGCGGCGATAAACGTCAACCACCCTGTGTTAGGTGACCTTCTTAGCCCCACTTCGGGCGATTCGGATTGATGTTGCGCCTCCAGTTCGGCTAATCTCTTCACTCGCGCGGCGAGTCAACGAAGATGGCGGAATTCATTCTGGCCCTCGACCAGGGTACCACAAGCTCGCGGGCCATTCTCTTCGACCACGACGGCAACGTCCGCGCCTCGGCCGGCCAGGAGTTCAAGCAGTATTACCCTCAGCCGGGCTGGGTGGAGCACGACGCCGAGGAAATCTGGCAATCACAACTGGCGGTCACGCAGAGGGCCTTGGCCGCCGCTCGCGCGCGTCTCGAGGACATCGCCGCCATCGGCATCACCAACCAGCGCGAGACCGTCCTGCTGTGGGACCGCGCGACCGGCAAGCCTGCCTATCACGCCATCGTCTGGCAATGCCGCCGCACCGCCGCCATGTGCGACCGCATCCGGCGCGAAGGCTTTGACCGCACGCTGCGCGACAAGACCGGCCTCGTGACCGACGCCTATTTCTCCGGCACCAAGATCGCCTGGCTACTCGAAAATGTTCCCGGGGCGCGCGAGCGCGCCGAGCGCGGCGAGCTCGCCTGCGGCACCATCGACACGTGGCTGATCTCGAAGCTCACGCGCGGCCTCGTTCACGCGACCGACGTCTCGAATGCCTCGCGCACGCTGCTATTCAACATCAACTCGCTCGATTGGGACGATGAGATCCTGAGCTATTTCGGCGTCCCAAGGAAGCTCTTGCCGGAGGTGAAGTCCTCGAGCGAAGTGCTGGGCGAGGCCGCGTTGTTCGGCGGCACCGCGCCGATTGCGGGCGTCGCCGGCGATCAGCAGGCGTCGCTCTTCGGCCATCAGTGTTTTCGCCGGGGCAACGTGAAGAATACTTACGGCACGGGCTGCTTCCTGCTGATGAATACGGGCTCGGACGTGCCGCGCTCGGAGTCCGGTCTCGTCTCGACCGTCGCCTGGAGGCGAGCGGGCGCGACGACTTACGCGCTCGAGGGCAGCGTGTTCATTGCCGGCGCCGCCGTGCAATGGCTCCGCGATGAGGTGGGGCTGATCAAAGACGCGGGCGAGAGCGAAAAGATGGCTCTGGCCGTGCCCGACACCGGCGGCGTCTACTTTGTTCCCGCCTTCGTGGGCCTGGGAGCACCGCACTGGGACGCCTACGCGCGCGGCACAATCGTCGGGCTGACGCGCGGCAGCAACCGCAACCACCTGGTGCGCGCCGCCCTCGAGTCGATGGCCTACCAGACGCGCGCCGTGGTCGATTGCATGGCCGCGGATTCCGGGATTCGTCCGGAGGCGCTGCGTGTGGACGGCGGCGCCGCTCGCAACAATTTCCTGTGCCAGTTCCAGGCCGACATCCTGGGCATCGCCGTCGAGCGCCCCGCGACCTCGGAGTCGACCGCGCTCGGGGCCGCGTACTTGGGGGGCCTGGCGACAGGCTTCTGGAAGGACGAGCCGGAGCTCGGCCGCCAGTTTAAGATCGCGCGCCGGTTTGAACCCTCGATGAGCGCCAGCCGGCGCGAAGAACTCTATGCCGGATGGCGGCGCGCCGTCGAGCGCGCCAAGGGCTGGGCGACGTAGGTAACTAACCGGAGTGTTCTAGACAGACGACTATGAGCGTTGTTTTTGTATTCGGAGCCGGTGCTTCCTACGGCGACACCTTGAGGCCTGAAAGCGACAATCCGGCTGCGCAACCGACCAACAACGCTAACCCGCCTCTGACAGCGGGTTTTTTCAGCGGGAACCTGTACGCGTCCATCGGATATCCAGGGAACCAAGCTGAGCAAGATTATTTCCAAGAGGTCTTTGAATACATCCGGGACCAAGCCGCTATTTCTGACCCAGTGGGCGAGGGACGCTGGATGACCCTAAACCTGGAAGACGTATTCACAACCGTTGAGCTCCACAGAGAGTTTCTGAGTCCTGATAGTGACGCTAGCGGCAGGCTGGTTGTGATACGAAACAAGTTGGTTCGCTACATTTGGCGGATTATTGCGACCTGCACCCAGTACAAGTATGGCGAGCACTACAGACAGATCGCATCCTTTTTTCACGAATATCGGGATGGAAGCGTGCTCAGCTTCAACTGGGATCTTCTCTTCGACCAAGAGCTGATCGAGATTATACCAACGGGAGATATGAGGCGTGGCCTCTATCATAATTTCGAAGCGCTGGTCCTTGGAGAGTATGGACTGAGCGACATCGTAGGCCTTCCGGGACGACAGCCCCTTTTCCTCAAGATGCATGGCTCCCTGAATTGGTTCCAGTGTTCGAATTCAAAGTGTCCTGGTAGCTCCACCGCCCACATTCTCTGGGCCCCGTGTTGATACCACCTCTTCTAAGGAAGCCAATCAACGAAAACTGGATAGTTCGTGCGATTTGGGGGCACGCCAGGCAAAGGCTGTCCAGTGCAGATAAAGTAGTTATCATAGGGTTCTCCGCAGCCCCGACCGACTTCTACGCCGCCTGGCTTTTTCGCTCGACGGTAGGGATTCGGGAGGGAGTAGACGTCTTCGTTGTAAATCCCCAAAACGATCCGGCGCACCCTGAACATAACGATTTCCGCCAAAGGATGGAAGGGATCTTTCCCCGCGGATACAATTCGGAATTCCGCACGCTGTCGCAGATTGAGGAAATCTTGCACCGGGTCGAGCAAATAGGCTGAGGTAGGGAACTAGGGATGAGAGTCAAAGAAAATGAACGAAAAATATGAGTCGGGAAGAACTCTATGGGTGTTGATGAGGTCCTGAAAGCCAAACGCGAGGACATCCTCCGGCTTGCGGTCAAGCATGGCGCGAAGAGCACGCCCGTGCCACTGTGAGGGACGACAAACTGTGCCTGGTCCCGCATCCTCGAGTGCCTTTCCCGCATCGAACAAGGAACAACCGAAGGGAAACAAGCGTGGGAACTTTGGCCGCGAAGTGGCTGTTCAAATCCGATCCCGACACCTATTCATTCGCCAACCTCGAGCGTGACGGCCAGACCGTCTGGGACGGTGTATCGAACAACCTCGCGCTCAAGCACCTGCGCAGCGTGCGCCGCGGGGACCAGGCGCTGATTTATCATACTGGGGACGAGAAGGCGGTGGTGGGCCTGGCCGAGGTTGTGAACGACGCGTACCCTGATCCCAAGCAGAAGGACTCGCGCCTGGTTGTCGTCGACGTAAAGGCCAGCGAAAGACTGGCGCGGCCTGTCAGCCTGGACGAAATCAAGAAGCAGGTGGCCCTCAAGGACTTCGATCTGGTGCGCCTCCCGCGCCTTTCCGTCATGCCGGTCTCCGAAGCTCAGTGGAATGCGATCATGAAGCTGGCAGGGCGCTAGTCCGTCGCCCGTTGTCCGAAGTCAGTTGTCGCTTGTCGTCATTGTCGAAGAGGCTCTCGGCTTTCAGCAAGCACATTTGCGCTGAGCTCGTGTTTGCTGAAAGCCGTTGGCTGACAGCTTCAACGGACCACGGGCAACTGACAACGGACGACCGAAGATGCCGATCAAGCGCCCCACTGAACTGGATCGTCTTCAACAGCAGGTCATCGCCTGCACGCGCTGTCCGCGGCTTGTCCGGTATTGCCGGAAGGTGGCCAAAGAGAAGCGCCGCATGTACCGCGACTCTGAATACTGGGGCAAGCCTCTGCCCAGTTTTGGCGATCCTGAAGCGGAGCTTTTGATCGTGGGCCTCGCGCCCGCCGCGCACGGCGGCAACCGCACCGGCAGGATGTTCACGGGCGACCGGTCGGGCGATTTCCTCTACCGCGCGCTCTACGAAGCGGGGTTTGCCAACCAGCCCTTGTCCCGCGACAGGAGCGACGGGCTTGAGTTGCGCGGCTGCTACATCACGGCCGCGCTGCGTTGCGCGCCACCCAAGAACAAGCCGCTGCCCCGCGAGCTGCGCAATTGCCAGCCTTATCTCGAAAGGGAACTTCAGCTCTTGAAACGCGTGCGAGCGGTGCTGGCGCTAGGCCGCATCGCGTTCGATGCTTATTTGCGTTTGCTCTACTCAGGCAGGAGAGGGCTCGGCCCGTCGGGAGCGCAGATCGCTCCCCTACCACCGCGATCGTCGTTTCGATTCGGGCACGGCGCAAGCTTCGCGCTCCCCGATGGTCTGCCGCGGCTGTATGCGTCCTACCACCCCAGCCAGCAGAATACGCAGACCGGGAAGCTGACGCCGGAGATGATGCGGCAGGTCCTGCGCGACGTTCGCAAGTATCTCGGCTCATGAGGCGCCCTCCATACTGAGTGGCACTATTCAGCATTCATCATTCACTATTCACCATTCACTATTTCTCGGTAGGCCGGCCAGCCCTCCACCGACCGGGCCGCCTTGACGGCTCGCAGCACAGCCTCGGAGACGAGCTCCGCCGCCAGCGCACCGACGACGGAGATGCCGAGGTCCGATTTCACCCTGTTGGTCGACACGGCGAAGGTGGAGTCGCCGTCGCCGTTGGTGTGATAGGGGTTGATGGCGCGCGCGGCCCCGGTCGAGGCCATCATCGCAATCTTGGTCATCGCCGTCTTGCTGAACTGGACGTTCGTAGCCACGACCACTAGCGTCGTGCTGTGCAGTACGGGATCGCGGAAGTCATTCGAAGACCGCTGGCCGCCTCGCGCCATGGTCTTCATGGTTTCAACGAGGTTGGCAAACCCTTTTCCGTCCTTCCGGCGGGCCCCGGCGACGATCTTGCCGGTGTGCCAGTCGATGATATCGCCCACGGCGTTGACCACCACCAGCGCGCCGATGACCGCGTCGCCCGCGCGGAGGCTCGCCGTGCCGAGGCCCGACTTCATCCCGCCGAGTCCCTGGTAAGCCAGCATCTTGCCGATGGTCGCGCCCGCGCC
>QHZK01000095.1 GCA_003224635.1 Acidobacteriota bacterium
CCTCCCACGGTAAGATGGCTGATCTTGATGGTGGGAATGCCCACGCCCACCGGGACGCTCTGCCCGTCCTTGCCGCAGGTGCCGATGCCGGGGTCGAGTTTGAGGTCGTTGCCGACGGCGGCGACGCGCGTCAGCACTGTAGGCCCGTCGCCGATGAGGGTCGCGCCCTTTACCGGCGAGGTGATCTTGCCATCTTCAATCAGGTAAGCTTCCGAAGCCGAGAAGACAAACTTGCCGTTGGTGATATCCACCTGGCCGCCACCGAAGTTCACGGCGTAGAGGCCGCGCCGGACCGAGCGGATGATCTCCTCGGGGTCGTCCGGGCCTGCCAGCATGTAGGTATTGGTCATGCGCGGCATGGGAATGTGCTGGTAGCTCTCGCGACGGCCGTTGCCCGTGCGCGTCGTCCGGAGTATGCCGGCGCTCAATTTATCCTGGATGTAGCCGCGCAGAATCCCGTTCTCGATCAAGACCGTCTTCTGGGTGGACGCGCCTTCGTCGTCCACGTTGATCGAGCCCCGCCGGTCGGGAATGGTGCCGTCGTCGACGACGGTGCACAGCTCCGAGGCGACGCGCTGGCCGGTCCGCCCGCTGAAGGCGGAGATGCCTTTGCGGTTGAAGTCCGCTTCGAGACCGTGGCCAACCGCCTCGTGCAGCAGGATGCCCGGCCATCCGGGCCCGAGCACGACCTCCATTTCTCCTGCCGGCGCCTCGCGCGCCTCGAGCTGGACTATGGCTTGCCGGGCCGCCTCGCGCGCGAAATTTTCAGGCAACCTCTCACCCTGGAAAAATTCCAAACCCACGCGTCCGCCGCCCCCACTCGAGCCGGATTGGAGACGTGAGCCGTCTTTGGCGATCGTAAACACGCTCAGGCGCACCAGGGGCTGGAAGTCCGTCACCACGCGCCCGTCCGAGCCGGCCACCAGGACGTGGCGGACCTGGTCGCCGTAGGAGGCTCGGACTTCGCGAATGCGGGGATCGTAGGCCCGCGCGGCGCGGTCCGCCCGCGCCAGCAGATCGAGCTTGTCCGCCAGGTCACGGTCAGTCGACGGATGGGCGACGGGATAGAAATTGTGCGGCGGGACCACGGTGGAGAGCCCGACGGTTGAGACTCGCGCCGGACCGCTCGCAATGCGGGCAGCGATCTTGGCCACTCGAAGTATTTTCTCCGGCTCGAGATCGTCCGTATAGGCGTAACCCGTCTGCTCGCCATCCAGCACCCGCACGCCGCATCCCATTTCGATGCCTTCGGTGGCGGTCTTCACCAGCGATTCATCCACCAGGATCGACGCCGATGTGGTGTGCTCGAAATAGAGGTCGGCGTACTCTCCGCCTTCGGAAAGCGCCGCAGCGAGATAATGCTCGAGGTCAGCCTCGGTCAAGCCGTAGCGTTCGAAAAAGAAGCGATCGGTTTGGGCCATAAGAAATTCCTGCTTTCCCGTCAGCCTGGAACAGATTGACCTATTTGACCTGGGGACCGGCGATCGAGCGTGGCCCATCAACCAGCGACAGTCAGCAACCTGAAATCAAGGAGGACTCCGTCCCTGGATTTCCAAGCTAACACACGCTCGCGCGGGTGTCAATTTCGCCAGACCTCGCGGGGCAGCGCCGGTTAGCCTGCCTTGCCGCAGCTTGCTGTCCTGCAAGGTGTTATTCCGAATGCTTGCATCCGGCAACCCGGCCCGGCGGAAAAGCGTCTAAGACCATGTGAAAGGCTGTATTACTCATTTGCTGGAACATGACAACGTCAAAGGTTCCGAACCGCGGCTCTCGCCGCTGTGGAACGGCAGGCTCGCACTTTAGGGGGCGAGCAATGAGCCAGCAATTGAGCCAGCGATTGAGGAGGTTAAGATGCGACTGAAGACCGTGAGTGCATTCTTAGTTGTCGCGGCTCTGTTGTGGGCAGGCGGCACCGCCCAGGCTGGGGTTGTCAGGTACGTCGGGAAAAAGATGCAGGCCCCGGGACGCGTGGCTGCGTCAGCGATGGACACCGCTGGCGCGGGAGTGACGACCGCAGGCAAGAGTACGACCGGAGTGTTGGGGAGAGGGCTCCAGGTGACGAAGCACGCAGCCGGAGCCACCGCCGGGGCCGTTGAGACGGGCGCAGGGGCAACGAAACACGGCACCGCTGCCGCCGTCGCGACCACCGGCAGCGCCCTTAAGACGGGCGCGAGCGCGACCAAGGACGGTACGGTCGTGGCGGCCAAGGGCGCAAAGGCCGCGCCCGGAGTTGTGGCTGAAGGCGCCAAGTCGGTCGCTGGAGGAATCAGGAGAGTAATCTGGTAAGAAGACTCTCCAGCCGGCGGTCAAACGAAAGCAACGAGACGAAGTGGGCGGATTTTCCTCCGCCCACTTTTTTTTGCGGCGCAGGCGGCGCTACTTCAGCGCCTCGAGAACCTGCTTAGCGTGCCCGTCGACCTGAACTTTGGGAAAGACCTTCTGCACTCTTCCGTCTTTGCCGATGATATAGGTAGTCCGAGCGATGCCCATGACCTTTCGGCCGTACAGGTTCTTTTCCTGCCAGACTCCGTAAGCTCCCAGGGTTTCGTGCCCGGTGTCGCCGAGCATCGGGAAATTCAGCTCGTACTTGTCGCGAAACTTCTGCAGCTCTTCCACCGTGTCGCCGCTCATCCCGACCACTCGCGCCCCAAGCTTTTCCAGTTCTCTTTTGGCATCACGGAACTGGTTCGCCTCGCTGGTTCAACCCGGCGTGTCCGCCTTGGGGAAGAAGTACAGCACCAGTGTCTTGTCGAGCAAATCCTTCAAGCTCACGCTCGCGCCGGAATCAGAAGGCAGAGTAAAGTCTGGCGCCTTGTCGCCGACTTGCAGCATCAGATGTTCCTCCTCGGTTGTGTGTCGGCCGGCTTCCAATCGCTTGAGAAAGCCGCGCTCGTACAGGTCCTCACGGGTCCAGCCGCGTTTGTGTCCCACGGGACTGCTCCAAAGTCTTTCGGTTAGGCCAACTCCTTTTTTAAGACTTCCCGCACCAACTGGGGATTGGCCTGGCCGTGCGTGGCTTTCATCACCTGCCCAAAGAACCAGTCCAGGATGGCGGTCTTCCCCTTCCTGTATTGCTCCACTTGTTTGGGGTTTGCGCCCATGATTTCGCGCACCACGGCCGCGATCTTCTCGGGGTCGGCAATCTGCGTGAAGCCCCTCTCGGCGATCACAGCCGAGGCGCTTTTCTCGGTTCGAACCATTTCCGCCAGTATCTCCTTGCCCATCTTCCCGGAAATATCGCCCTTGGCAATCAGCGAAATGAGTTCGGCGAGGCTCTCGGGCCGGACCGGATACTCGGTGAACCCCTTATGACTTTCCTGCAACAGGAAGACCAGGTCGTTCAGTATCCAGTTTGCTGCAAGCTTTGGCTGACCTGAGCGCCTGGCGACCTCCTCGAAATAGTCGGCCATGGTTCGTGACATCGCCAGCAGTTGTGCGTCCTGCTTCGGCAGCCCATATTGGCGCTCCAGCCGCTCCTCACGCGCCTGCGGCAACTCGGGCAGGGAGCGCCGGACCTCTTCCTTCCACTCCTCCGAGACGACCAGCGGCAGCAGGTCCGGCTCCGGAAAATAGCGGTAGTCGTGCGCGAACTCCTTCGAGCGCATGCCGTAGGTGCGTTGCTCGCGGCTGTCCCACAGGCGGGTTTCCTGCCCGATTTCCCCTCCGCCTTCAATGACCTCGATCTGCCGCTCGATCTCGTAAGCCAGCGCCTTCTGAAGAAACCTGAAGGAGTTCAGGTTCTTCAGTTCGGTCTTGACGCCAAGCGCGGTCGCTCCCTGGCACCGCACGCTGACGTTGGCGTCGCAGCGCAGGCTTCCCTCCTCCATGTTGCCGTCGGAGACTTCGAGGTAGAGCATCAGGGTCTTGATGCGCGTCAGGTACTCGTAGGCCTCCTCGGGCGCGCGCAGGTCGGGCTCGCTGACGATTTCGATCAGCGGCACGCCCGAACGGTTCAAATCGATGTACGACTTCCGGTCGGAGTCCGGGAACCCTTCGTGCAGCGACTTCCCTGCGTCCTCTTCCAGGTGCACGCGCGTAATGCCAATGCGCTTGCGGGCGCCGTCCGCGTCGATCTCAATCCAGCCGTCCTCGGCCAGCGGCTCGTCGTACTGCGAGATCTGGTAGCCTTTGGGCAGGTCGGGATAGAAGTAGTTCTTGCGCGCAAAACGCGAGCGCGCATTGAGGGCGCAGTTGAGCGCCATGGCGGCCTTCGTCGCCATGGTCACCGCCTCCCGGTTGAGCACCGGGAGCGCGCCCGGCAGGCCCAGGCACACGGGGCAGGTGTTCGAGTTGGGCGGATCGCCGAAGCGCGTCGAGCAGGAGCAGAAGATCTTCGACTTGGTCAACAACTGGACGTGGACTTCGAGCCCGATGACCGCTTCGTACTTGGTTCGAACTTCGGTGGCGAGGCTCATAAACGGGGTTCGAGGCTCGGTGTTCGGGATTCGTGAACGGGGAGCGCCGGCGTGCTCTCGCGTGGAACCCAAGACCCGGCGCCTGAATCCTAGCTCCTGAATCCTGATTCCTGATTCCTGAATCCTTCCCAGCCATTGTGGGCGACGGTGTTCGCGCTGTCAACCCTGCCGGCACAGCGCAAACTCATTGTATAGTTCTCAAGGCGCATTGGTCCGCCGCCTGGCGGACCGTGCTCACTTGAGAGCTGCGAGGGCTTTTGTGCGGCTGCCCATCCCCCATCTACCGCCCATCCACTGGCTCCCGGCGACGATCTTCCTCGTGACCTACCTGCTGATCGCCGTCGAAAGCAACCTGGGAAGTTACCTTGATCGAACGGCGGCAGCCTTCTGCGGTGCTGTGGCCATGGTACTGGCGCACGTCCTTACGCTCGACCAGGCTTACCAGGCCATCGACTGGAACACGATCATTTTCCTCCTGGGGATGATGATCCTGGTGGCGCATTTCCTCGTCTCGGGATTTTTCGACTGGATCGCCGTCGAGGTTGCGGGGCTGGCGCGGAGCCGGATGCAGTTGCTCGCGCTGCTCGTGTTCACCTCCGGCATTCTCTCCGCGTTCTTCGTCAATGACACCATCTGTCTGATTTTCACCCCCATCGTGCTGGCGGTCACGGAGCGGCTGCGGCTTCCCGCCCAGCCTTTCGTGATCGCGCTCGCCACCTCGGCCAACGTCGGCTCGACGATGTCGGTAACGGGAAATCCACAAAACGCGCTGATCGGCGTTTCTGCGAAGTTCTCCTTCCTCGGCTTCCTCGGACATCTGGCCCCGGTGGCGCTGGTGTGCCTCGGGCTCAACTTCCTTCTGTTGGCCCTGATCTTCCGGCGCGACCTCCGGCATGCGCCGCTGGCCGCCGGAGCGCCGATGCCGGCCTCAGTCGATCGTACGCTGCTTCCGAAGTGCCTGTTTGCGGCGTCGCTGGTCGTGGTGTTGTGGATATTCAATTTTTCCTTCCCGCTGGTCGCAATCTCGGTCGGCGCTCTGATCCTCCTGATCGGGCGCGTCAAGTCAGCCTTCATTCACGAGCGGATCGACTGGACGCTGCTCTTGTTCTTCGCGGCGCTCTTCGTCCTGATCCGCGGGTTCGAGGCGTCCGGGGCCACGGACTACGCCATCCAGCGCTTTGAGCCGTGGTTTCACGGCGGACAGGTCTCACAGCTCTTCGCGCTGGGTGGCACGATGTTGGTGCTGTCGAACCTGGTGAGCAATGTGCCCGCGGTCCTGCTGTTCCGGCCGCTCGTGGGCTCCTTCTCGCACAGTCATTTCGTGTGGCTCGTCCTGGCGGCGACCAGCACGTGGCGGGCAACTCGACCCCGTTCAGCTCCATCGCCAACCTGATCGTCCTGCAGCAAGCCAACAAGAAGGTCCGCGTCACTTTCTGGGAGTTCACCCGCGTCGGGATCATCGTAACGCTGGTCACTACGCTCGCCGCCATCACCCTGCTCGCGCTCGAGTACCGACTGTTCCCGGGAGTTTGAGGGCGTCGCGCGGGTCGCCTCATTCGGACACCGACCACGATACGCGCGGACGGCCGCTCGAGGGGTTGCTGTCAACCGAGACCCGAGTGTGGAAGGCTCGGCTCAGCAGGTCCGCCTGGAACACCTGCTCCGCCGTCCCCCGCGAGAGGCAGCGCCCGGCTTCGAGCAGCAGGAGCCAGTCCGCCAGCTCCGCCGCCAGGTTCAGCTCGTGCGTGACGATGACGACGGCGAAGCCCTCCGAAACCGCGAGACGGCGAAGCAGGCGCAGCATTTCGATCTGGTAACCGATGTCCAGATTGGCCGTGGGCTCGTCGAGCAGAATGAGGCGCGGCCGCTGGGCCAGCGTCCTTGCCAGGACGGCGCGCTGAAATTCTCCCCCGCTGATTTCCGTGATGCGGCGGCCTGCGAGCCCCTCGAGGTCGGTATTCGACATCGCCCACTCGACCCACTTGTTGTCCTCGGCGGATTCAAACAGGCGCGGGCCCAAGTGAGGATGGCGTCCCTGGCGGACAAACTCGCGCACCTCGAACGAGAACAGCAGCGGCGCGTCTTGCCGCGCCATCCCCACGCGCTGCGCTCGCAGCCGCGGAGGCAATTGGTGCAAGTCCTCGCCGTCGAGGCGTACCCGGCCCGCGACCGGCTTCAGGTGGCCGCTGGCGATCTCGAGTAACGTGGACTTGCCCGAGCCGTTGGGTCCGATGATGGCCGTAAGCTCGCCCGCGCGGGCCTCGAAACTCGTCGGCGCAAGCTCGAATGGCGGGTAGCGGAAGGCGACGTCCTCGACCTGAAGGCAGGCGTTTGCCCGGGGTCCGTCGCCCGCTTCGGATATACCCATGGTTGTCGTTTGCGCGCCTTGGCGCCTTGGCGTGAGGAGGTTGTCGCCTTTGTCAGGGAGAAAACATCCTCACGCCAAGTCGCAACGACGCCAAGAAACGCCGCGGGGTTCTAAGGCCCGGCCGTGCGCCGAAGCAGGTAGATGAATACCGGTGCGCCCGCCACTGCGGTGACGGCGCCGACGGGCAGCTCGGCGGGCGCGATCACCGTGCGCGCCAGCGTGTCCGAAAGCACCAGAATGATCGCCCCGCCCAGCGCCGCCGT
>QHZK01000096.1 GCA_003224635.1 Acidobacteriota bacterium
GCCGAAGGCATCTTCCACAACCTGATGATCGTGGCCATCCGCAAGAGCTACCCCGGCCACGCACGCAAGGTGATGAACGCCATTTGGGGACTGCCCGGCGCCATGTTCACCAAGTGCATCGTGGTCGTCGATCACGACGTGGACGTACACAACCTGCGCGAAGTGGTTTGGAAGGCGCTCAACCACATCGACCCCGAGCGCGATATCCAGTTCACGCTGGGCCCGGTCGACCAGCTCGAGCACGCCTCGCGGCTGCCCAACTTCGGCTCCAAGATGGGTGTCGACTCGACGCGCAAATGGCCGAGCGAAGGCTTCGCGCGTCCCTGGCCGGATGAGATCGTGATGGACGAGGAGACGAAGAAGAAGGTCGATGCGATGTGGGCAAGTCTGGGTCTAGGCTAAACGGAAAAAAGGGCCTTGAGATCGAGGGAGAAGCCGGGAAGCGTGTCGA
>QHZK01000097.1 GCA_003224635.1 Acidobacteriota bacterium
TTGTATTGAAGCTGGCTGGGCGTGTCGCCGGGTGAGTAGATTTCGAATGCCACGTCGGGCGCGAAATCCGCTTTCGTGGCTGGAACTCTCCCTCCAGGAAAGCGCTCCTTGCGAACCAGCGAGGCATCGGGAAGCCGCCAGTTACCCGACGCCATCGTGAAGACGCCGTTGGACGGAAACCACATCCATCCCACGTGCAGGCGGCAGTAATCGACCAAGTACTCGATCAATCGCGCGAGGATGGCCTCATGTCGAAGGTTAACAGGCGACATGAACACAACCTCCCCATCCACCCACTCCCGCCTCTGCCACTCTTCGCCGGCTGTAAGGAATTCTTCCCAAGTGATGGTCGTTTTCGTTGCCATAATCAACTAAACCGAAAAGAGGCTTTTAAGGTCGGGGGAGAAGTCCGGAAGCTTGTCGATCACGAGCGCCTGGTCCTCCTGAAAATACTGGAGAGGCCGGTCGGGATGGATCAGTTCGACTTGAGGCTTGTCGGGATCGATCCAGACCTGGATTATCCCGCTTTGCTGATAGTCCTTGCGCTTGTGCTGAATGTGGCTCAGGGTGTCACCCGGTGAATAGATTTCGAAGGCCACGTCGGGCGCGAAATCCGCTTTCGTGGCTGGAACTCTCCCTCCAGGAAAGCGCTCCTTGCGAACCAGCGAGGCATCGGGAAGCCGCCAGTTACCCGACGCCATCGTGAAGACGCCGTTGGACGGAAACCACATCCATCCCACGTGCAGGCGGCAGTAATCGACCAAGCACTCGATCAATCGCGCGAGGATGGCCTCATGTCGAAGGTTAACAGGCGACATGAACACAACCTCCCCATCCACCCACTCCCGCCTCTGCCACTCTTCGCCGGCTGTAAGGAATTCTTCCCAAGTGATGGTCGTTTTCGTTGCCATAATCAACTAAACCGAAAAGAGGCTTTTAAGGTCCGGGGAGAAGTCCGGAAGCCTGTCGATCACGAGCGCCTGGTCCTCCTGAAAATACTGGAGAGGCCGGTCGGGATAGATCAGTTCGACAAGGCGCGTATCCAGATCGATCCAGACCTGGATTATCCCGCTTTGCTGGTAGTCCTTGCGCTTGTATTGAAGCTGGCTGGGCGTGTCGCCGGGTGAGTAGATTTCGAATGCCACGTCGGGGGCAAAATCGATCTTGGTACCGGAAACCCGCCCCCCGGGAAAGCGTTCCTTGCGGACCAGGGACGCGTCGGGCATGCGCCAGTTCCCGGAGGTCATCACGAAGGCGCAGTTCGAGGCAAAGGCGATCCATTCCGGGTGGGAGCGGCAGTACTTGGCCAGACTTTCAATCAGCCAGACAAGCAACTGCTCGTGTCGCGGGTTAGCAGGCGACATGAATTCCACCTCGCCATCGACCCATTCCCACCTTTGCCATTCTTCGCCGGCGGTAAGGAATTCGTCCCAAGTAATGGTCGTTTTCGTTGCCATGATCTCACTGCCATTCTCTCACGCGTATCTTCGAACGGCAAGCTGCGACGTTCAGGTCCGCCGTCATTCGTTCCTGCTCCTGTCCCCGGCTTCGGAGCTAAACTGAGCGACATAAGTTGTACCGCATTCTGCTGTAGCGGCGGTCAGTGACCGCCGGTCGGCGCTCATAGAGCGTCGCTACAACTTATGTCGCTCTGTATAATTTCCCTGCACTTCGCGACGATCAGGGTGAGGTCGTCGTGCTGTTCCTCAGGGCTGAACTGCCGAACGTCGTCAACAATCGACCGAAGCAAGGCCTGCGAAGACAATTCACGATGTTGTCGCAGCGCCTCGAGCAGGCGCTGTTCTCCAAATTCCTCTCCTCGGTCGTTGAACGATTCGGTGATGCCGTCGGTGTAGAGCGCGAGGGTGTCTCCCGGGAAGAGCTGGCGTTCCCCGATCGAGCAATCCCATTCCTCGAAGAGTCCGAGCACCGTGCACGTGGATTCGAGCCGTTCCAGAGAGTAATCGCTCCGAAGGAGAAGTGCGGAGAGGTGCCCGCAGCTCGCGTAGCGCAAGCGCCGCGCGCCGTCGTCATACTCGGCGAAGAAGAGGGTGGCGTAGGCGTTGTCGGCGGTATTCTCGTAGAAGAGCTGGTTCACCGAGCGCAAGAGGCGTTGCGGGTGATCGCAAGCGCTCGCGCACTGGCTGCGCAGGTTCGCCTGCAGATTGGCCATCAAGAGAGCGGCGGCAATTCCCTTCCCTGAAATGTCGCCGATCACCAGCCCGAGCCGTTCCCGGCCGAGGTCAAGGAAATCGTAGTAATCGCCCCCGACCGCGCGCGCCTGGATGCAGATGCCCGCGTAGTCGAGCGTTCGAAGGGGCGGCAGCCTTTGGGGGAAGAGCCTGGCCTGCACCTGTTTTGCAATTTCCAGCTCCTGGGCGGCGCGGCGTTCGGATTCCAGCTTCTCGGCAGTCGCGCGGCGCTGCGCTTCGATCTCCCGGCTCACCTCGTCGAAGCCCACCAGCGCAAAAGAATTTCCATCGATGTCCCTAAAGCGGGTGAACACTCCTCCCCAAATCGGCGCCGGCTCTCTGGTCGGTATCGACGGGTCCGTCGAACGCCGGGTCGCAACCCGCACCTCATACTTGAGGCGCTTCAGGCGCGGCGCATATTGAAAGCGAACCCCGCTCTTCCGCCATTCCTGGAACTTGGCCACGACGTCTTCGGTAACAAGAGTAACTTGTGTGGGCCGTCCAATCAGCTTGTACTCTTCAGAGTCGGGCTCGGGCGCCACCAGCGTCAGGTTCGCAGTGCCTTCGGGCGGGGCAACGGCTACCCAGCGGCGTCCGGATTGAAGGCGGGCATCAAAGGCCAGATCGAACCCAAGCTGCTCCACGTAGAACCGCGCGCTTCGGTCCAAATCGCGAACGTAGATGGTAACCGACTGAACGCGGAGGTAGGGGTCATGCCGATCCAGGCGAGCAGGGGACTGGTCCGCCCGATCCGTACGGGGGGGTGAAGGGGAACTGCCCATGGCCGTGATTATAAGCCGAAGGGCGTTCCTTCGTGCGCCCTTCGGTCGAACCGGACGCGGGAAGGAAAAATGTTCCGGTTTCTACTGCCCTTCCAGCATCTTGCGCAGACGAGGGAACTCTTTGCAATGCCTTTCCACGGCTTCAAGGTCGAGGTGTGCGGCGGCATTCCGAACAAACTCTCGCGTGAATTCCCGGCCTGAATTCCTCAGGCGCTGAATCAAATACCGCTTCGGGTCTTGGAAGTTTTCCGGGTCGGCAACTCGAGGGATCTGTTTTCCGGCCGCTGTATTGATGGCAAGGGGATCTGCGATGAGCAGCGTTTCGCTCTGGCGTTTTATGGCATAAAACCTGGGTTCACCGAACAAATAAGTCCGGTTCTGGACCTTCTGGCGCAAAGAACTCTCACGCTTCTGGGGATTCTCTCCGTTTGAGTCCACGACGACGAAGACCTTGTCCAAGGGAGCGGAAATGTGCGTCACGTTTAACACCTGTAAGAACTTCGCCATGTCACCTTTGAACCCTGGCCATGAGCCACCAAGAAGTGCCTCGAATTCTGTTTGAGCGCCGAGAACTTTCCTTGCAACAGACTCAAAGATGATTCTCAGATTCTCATCTTCGTAGACCAGACCAATGCGTTGGGGCACTCAGACTCCCCCCAGAGCGCCTGAGTACCACAGCCTGCCGAAACTCATTTCGCTTTCTTCCATCATCCTCTTGAGGTCGTGCTTGTCCTCCGCCCTGACGCAGCTTGTAGCTCCGTCCCGCTTCTCAACAATAACCACATCTTCCGGCTGCATGAGGTCCACTAGATAAGGGGAGTGAGTGGTCACGAAGACCTGTGCGGCGGCCTCGCCAACCTCGATCCGCACCCGATCATACGTTTCGATGAGTAACTGTAAGAGGCGTGGATGCAGATTGTTCTCCGGCTCTTCAATTGCGACCAAGCTGACGGGATAAGGCGAGAAAATAATGCTTAGCAGTTGCAAGAATTTGATTTCGCCGCTCGAGAGATGGGAGAGGCTGATTGGCGAACGTAGCCCCTTCTCTTTGGTCGATATGAATGTAGTTCCGGATTGAGACACTGGTACGGTGATCGATTCAATTTCCGGAAAGGCCTCGCGCGCGACAGCGACAATTCGCCGGAACTCTTCTGGGTGATTAGACTGGAAGGTGTGCAACCACGAGGAAAGATTGGAGCCTTGCACTTCCAGGAATGACTGGGCGCTGGGAGTGGCGGCGGTAACCTTAGGAAGTTCGGGAACTAAATCAAAGAATTGCCATTTCGCTATGTAGCTCCGTACTTGATTGCCCTCCCAACCGGGTAGCTCGTACGACAAAAAAGGTCTAACGTTAGTGCCAGGATTTTGGAACAGAATGTCTCCGTTAGCGCGATTCGCTGTGCCCGTGCCCATTCTCGATTGCACTAGAACTTTCTCGTTCTCGTATCCTTGTACTTTAGCCGCCAAGAATTCGTTGATAATGCAGAGGCTTTTCATGGCGACGAGGCCGAAGTGAATCGAATAGCGGAACTCAATTCGTTCGAGATCGGTGTCGGATGGACGGTCATCCCCCCAGATGCTGATACGAATTTCGCTATCGGAACTCCCTTTCCAGAGCCACTGCTGAAACCCAAGCTCTCCGCCTAATCCCGTGGTAACATCCTTAGCGTTCATAAGGTGCGTCAACACTTGTAGCGCCTGGAGGATACTGGATTTTCCGCTTTTGTTCGGGCCGATGAAGACGTTTCGCTGGCGCAAAGCGAGGTCAATATCTTTCAAGGCTTTGAAATTTTCGATTTTCAGCCTGGTAAGCATTAGCGTCAATCTCCCTGGGTCTAAGTTTGCATGAGTAGGGGGAAAAATCCACCCGTTTCATTGCTGCCGCAGTAGCGGCCAGCGACCGCGTTGCAGCAAACCAAACCTACTCCCCTGTAGGTTGGGAGTTTTATGACGTGGGCACACGGACGTAATCGATCTGAATCGGACATCCCGCCAGGCGCGATCGGTCGACGGCGTAGTTGCCGTAGCTCGACCACTTCCACGCTTCAGGACGCGTCACCAGACCCCTGTTGACCGGCTTGAGGTACCCACGGCACAAAAATCGTGCCGTGGCTGCCCGCTACCCGCACAAAAAACCGTGCCGTGGATGCCCCGTCACGAGGCAGACGGTCCGCCTTCCGAGACTAGCACATCAAAATGAGACAATGGGGACGGATGGGACGCGTGGGACAAATTATTTTGCCCTGAGGAATCAACGAGTTACAAGGGGCACGCGATCTTCCGAAAATGCGCGTCGCAGCAAGCAGAAGAAGAGAAAGATCAAGAAGCGGTAAACTGACGGTAAAATGACAGTAAAATGGCGGTAAATTGATCGGGCAGGGGTCTCGCATCTCAGAGATTCTGCGCCTGCCTCGGGATTAGTGATCGGTCCCGATCTCGACCGGGGTGGACTCACCTGTGGTCGAGTCCTTGGGGATTGTGCCGGGCGAGGATGGGCTTGCCGAGGGCGACGCGCTCCCCTGGTCGGGGCTGGTCTGCTCGGCGGGCTCGAGTCCGACCGCGATGAGGGCGTTCTGGGCTTCCGGATTGCCCATGAACCAGCGCCAGACGGCGCCGTTGCGAAGGTTTTCGGCGCTGAGCAAGGTAATGCCGACGTCGATGCCTAGATAGTACGGACTCACCCAGCCGGTGTTGGGATTGAAAGCGTCGGCAAAACCGTAGCGGCCCCAGGTGTGCTCGCCAAACTTCTCTTTCATCGTCCGCAGGGCAGGTATTGAGATCTCCGGCGTAAACATCAGCGAACCGGCGGGGGCCGAGGGGACCACCGTCCCGTCAAGGTCGCGCGGCGAAGACGTCCTGCCCCACACCATGTAGCCCTTGGGACTGTCAGAAGCGGTGACGCCCCAGATGTCCTCGGAATACCCTGGGAATTTGCGCGAGAGGCTCAGGGACAAAGCGCGGTTGGCGAGCGTGGCCTGGACGGCGTTCTCGAAGTAGTCGATGTGGGGCGCCAGCTTCTCACGGCGGCCTCGGAAGTCGATATACGCCTGGGAGTACTGATTGATGAAGAGGGGTCCGCCCTCAATATAGGCGAACCCGTCGTAGTTGGTGGAGGGCCGCGTCCAGGCATACCATGACCATGCCGAAATGGGGTAAATGGGCGAGCCGATGGCCAGCAGGTAGAGGATGGTCGCCTCACTGTACCGGTCCCAGCGAAACTTTATAAAGCCCTTCTCCGGCGTCCAGCCATGCGAAAGCAGCAGGGAGTCGCCGTCAAGCATCCACGTGAAGTCGACGCGCTCGTAAATCTGCGTGGCGAGACGCACGATCTGGGGATCGTTGTGAAACGCCTGGCGCGCCGTCAGGACGCCGGCCAGCAGGAGCGCCGTGTCGATCGAGGAGACTTCGCTGTCAAACTTGCGCTGGCCCGTCGTAGCGTCAAGGAAATGGTAGAACCAGCCGTGCTCCTGAGGCGCCCTCTCCCAGAAGAATCGGAGGGTGGTGCGGATCCGCTCGCGGGCCTCGCGGCGGGTCACCCAGCGGTGCTCGGCGCCGATGCATACGGCGGTCAGACCGAAGCCCGTGGCAGCGATGCTTGCCGCCCCGGCATGCTTGTCATCATCGGGCATGCCGTCGGTCTTGGCTCGGTCCAGAACCAGTCCGGTGTGGGGATCAGCCTGTTCCCAGAAGTAACGGAACGAGCGGTGCGACAGCTCCTTGAGAAAAGCCTTGTCCTCAAGGCCGAGGGGACGCACAAGCTGCGGGGCGCGTGATGCCGGAGATTCGACCCCCGGCGCGGGAGGCGGGATGTGCTTGTCGAGCGCCCGCGCCATCGCAGGCGTTAAAGCGGCGGCGAACACGGCGCACAGGGTCAGAACAGCCGGCAGACCGGGAACGAGACCCAGTAGCCGTGGGCAAG
>QHZK01000077.1 GCA_003224635.1 Acidobacteriota bacterium
CACGGCGGTGATAGGGCTGGACCGTAGGGGAGAGCCCTTGCGGCCCTCCCGTTTTTTGGTCTTCGGGAGCGCCGTAAAGAGCCTGCCCTGAGCGAAGCGAAGGGCGCTCCCCTACCCAGTTCAATGCGCCGATTTCGGCGAGCATCACCAGCTCCGGCTTTCGCAGTTCGGGCACGCGCCGCCCGAGATCGTCGATCGACGTGAAATGACCGCGGGCGCGTTCGCGGACGATGGCCTGCGCGGCCTCCTCGCGCAGCCCTTTCACGTAGCGCATTCCCAGCCTCACACAAATTTCGCGACCCGTAGCGCCGGGCTTCAGCCCGGCATCTGCCGACCCTTGGCTGCGCTCAGGGCAGGCTCCTTGGCATTCAGCAGGTGCCGGGCTGAAGCCCGGCGCTACCTCCAGCGTACAAGGCCAGTCGGAGTGCGTGACGTCAATCGGCCTGATCCTGAGCCCGTGGCGCTCGGCGTCCTTCACAATCGTCGCCGGGCTGTAAAAGCCCATGGGCTGGTTGTTGAGCAGCGCGGCGGTGAACGCCGCGAGATAATGGCACTTGAGATAAGCGCTGGCATAGGCGAGCAGCGCGAAGCTGGCGGCGTGTGATTCGGGAAAGCCGTAGAGCGCGAAGGAGGCGATGGACTGGACGATCTCCTCCTCGGCCGCGCCCGTGATCCCGTTGCGCTCCATGCCGGCGCGCAACTTCTTCTCGATCTCTTTCATGCGCGCCTCCGAGCGCTTGAAGCCCATGGCGCGCCGCAGCTCCTCGGCCTCGCCGCCCGTGAATCCCGCCGCGATCATGGCCATGCGCAGCAGTTGCTCCTGAAATAGCGGAACGCCGAGCGTGCGCTTGAGCACGGGTTCGAGCGAGGGGTGAGGATAGGTGACCGGCTCGCGTCCCTGCCGCCGCTTCAGGTACGGGTGTACCATTTTACCCACGATCGGACCCGGGCGGATGATCGCCACCTCGACCACCAGATCGTAGAACCGCTGGGGGCGCAGGCGCGGCAGGCAGGACATTTGCGCGCGGCTCTCCACCTGGAACATGCCCACGGTATCCGCCTTCTCAAGCGCCGAATAAACCGCCGGGTCATCTTGAGGCAGATGCGCGAGATCGACCTCTTCATCGTAGTGGCCGCGGATGAGCTCGATCGAGTCCTCGAGCGCGGCCATCATGCCGAGCCCCAGCAGGTCCACCTTGATAATCCCCATGTCCGCGCAGTCTTCCTTGTCCCACTGGACGACCACGCGGCCGGGCATGGTGGCCGGCTCGAGCGGCACGACCGAGTCGAGCTGTCCCTGGCAGATCACCATGCCCCCGGAGTGCTGGCCGAGATGGCGCGGCAGGTCCTGGATGGCGAGGCAAAGCTCGAAAAACTTGCGGATGCGCGGATGCTTCAGGTCACAACCGGCGTCGCGGAAGTGGCGCTCGAGAGTGTCCTTCTCGTCCTGGTACTCCCAGGCGCTGACGAGGCCCGCCAGGCGGTCGAGCGTCTCCGCCTCGAAGCCCAACACTTTGCCCACCTCGCGCGCGGCGGAGCGCCCGCGATAGGTGATGACGTTGGCGGTCATGGCCGCGCCCAGTTTGCCGTACCGTTCGTAGACGTGCTGGATGACGCGCTCGCGCTGGTCGCCCGAAGGCAGGTCCAGGTCGATGTCCGGCCACTCGCCGCGCTCTTCCGAAAGAAAACGCTCGAAAAGCAGCTCCATGCCCACGGGATCGACCGCCGTGATTCCGAGCGAGTAGCAGACGGCGCTGTTGGCCGCCGAACCTCGTCCTTGCACGAGGATCGTCTGCTCGCGGCAGTAGCGGACGATGTCCCAGACAATCAAGAAATAGCCCGCGAGATCGAGCTTTTCGATCAGCGCCAGCTCGCGCTCGATCTGCCGCCGCGCGCGCTCGTCGTCGGGGCCATAGCGGCCGCGCGCGCCCTCCTCGGTCAGCTTGCGCAGGAATTGCATTGGGGTGACGCCGGGCGGAGTCGGATAGCGCGGGAACTCGTATCCCAGGTCGTTCAGGGTGAACGCGAGGCGCGACGACAGCTCCCGAGTGCTCGCGATAGCCTCGGGCAAGTCGGCAAAAAGGCGCGTCATTTCTTCCGGCGATTTCAAATACCGCTCGGAATTGCGCGCCAAGAGGCGCCCCGCGGTGTCGAGCCGGCGATGGTTCCGAATCGAGGTGAACACGTCCAGGATTTCGCGCCGCTGCCTGGCGGCATAGCACACGCCATTGGTCGCCACGAGCGGCAAGCCCAGACTTCGCGCCATCCCGACGGCGGCCTGGTTGCGCGCCTCTTCCTTGCGATCGAAATGCCGCTGAAGCTCCACGTAGACGTTGCCGCGCCCGAAAATCTCGCACAGCCGCTCGAGGCGGACTCGGGGCTCGGGACTCGGGGCTCGGAGCTCGGGTCTTGCCATTGAAGCTTGCTGATCGACGATTGACGATTGCTTCCCGCCCGGCGGTTTCCAATCTGCAATCTTGAATCTGCCATCTTCAATTTTCGAGACCCCGGACCCGGAACCACGAACCCCGGCCCACAGTGGGCTTTCCCCTCCGCCCGTTAGGCAGATCAACCCGGAAGCGTGCTCGGCCAGCTCCTCCTCGGTTACAGCGCCTTGGCCTTTCCTGGCGCGCAGTTTCATGCGCGTGATCAGGCGGCAGAGGTTCTGATACCCCGCGCGCGTCTCGACCAAAAGGGGATACCGGAAGCCCTCGGTCGAGGTGACTTCGGCGCCGATGTGGGCGCGAATGCCGGCCTTCCTCGCCGCCATGTGAAAGCGCGGGGCGCCGTAGACGCCGTCGCGGTCGAGGAGCGCCATCGCCGGCATGTTCAGCTCCGCGCACAAGGCGGCCAGCTCCTCCGGCAGCGAAGCGCCCTCGAGAAAGCTGAAGGCGGACCGGGCATGGAGTTCGAGGTACATCAAAAACTCCAGTCCAAAGTTGAAAGTCAAAAAGTCGAAAAGTCAGAAACACGAGACCGTTTCTTGCTTTCGACTTTCGACTTTCGACTCGGCTGACAACTGAAAACTGAGAACTGACAACTGACTCTCAGTCGTATATTCCCCGGATGAACCATCTCCCGCTGCCCAGGTCTTGATAAATCTTCAATTTCCAATCTGGAATCTTCAATCTGCAATTTTCAATTCCTGAAGTCGTGCCCCCTGTCCCCTGACCCCCGATCCCCGGCCCCTTTTTCAACTCAACGTCCCATTCATCCTGCTGCCATCCGTCCTCGGTCCACCACTCGCCGGAGGTGCGCCAGGGTCCTGTGGCCGAGACCACCTCGCCGCGCGCTCCGGAAGAGGAGAAAACGCGCACGGGCCGCCCGTCGCGCACCTCGACGGTTGCAGGCAGCGGCGGACGAAACACGCGGAGCGCCATCAGGGGCCGGGAGCCGGGGGTCGGGGTTCGGGGGACACCGTCGGGGTTCGGGGCTCGGGATTCGGGGTTCGGGGTTTGAGGTCCGGGATTCGGGGTTTGAGGTCCGGGATTCGGGGTTTGAGGTCCGGGATTCGGGGTTTGAGGTCCGGGATTCGGGATTCGGGATGATTGACGATTGGCGATCGATGATTGCTGATTGCCGATTGCTGATTGTTCCCAATCTGCAATCTTGAATCTGTAATCTTCAATTTTCGAGACCCCGAGCCCCGACCCCCGACTCCCGACCCCCGAAGTGAACCGGCCCATCCGAAACGCGTCCGGCCGGTGTGTATCCACCAGCTCCGGCGTGCCGACCTTTCCCTTCCCTACCACGCCCGCGATGCGCGCCAGCGTGACCTCGAGCTTTTCGGGATCGGGCGAGAGCGGAGAAAAAAGCCCGCCCTGCGCGACCCGCGGCTGGGCGGGCTCGGCGGCCAGCGCGACCTTTATAATGGGCGCTGGCGGCGGGTCGGACTTCAAATGCAGAAGCCACAATTTCAAAAGCAGCTTCGCATCCCGCGTGGGAACGGGCAGCCGCAGGGTTCGGGGCTCGGGACTCGGGATTCGGGACTCAGATTGCCGATCGCTGATTGCCGATTGCCGATTGAAAACCGAAGATTGCACCTTCTCCAATCTGCAATCGTCAATCGAAAATCGGCAATCCCGCGCCCCGAGCCCCGAGTCCCGAATCCCGATATCGGTCTCCGCTTCGACGCCGGCTTCCAAGTCCAGCCGCAATCGCACCTCATGGGTGGCGAGCGAACGCGCCTTCAAGCGCGCGCAAAGCTGATCGAGCAGCCGGCCCAGGATGAAGGCCAGCGGCTCGAGCAGCGCCACCGGATATTCCAGATCCATGACTTCTTCGAAGTTAAGCGGCGCCTCGCAGGGGGCCAGCGAACGATGGGTCCGGCCGCGCGCCAGATTCTGCAAGCGCACTCCTTCCTGTCCCAGGCGCTCGGAAAGCTGCAAGGTGGGCAGCGCCGCGAGCGCCTTAAACGTCCGCACGCCCCAGCGGTCGAGCGTTTCAAGAATTTCCCTAGCCGGCGCGAGCGCGTCCACCGGCAGGCTGCCCAGGCGCTCCGCTTCCTCGCCAGCGGGGATCAGGGTTATTCCCCGGAAGCCCCGCGCCGCGTGAATCGCGGCATCGGGGTTCGAGGCCACGGCCACCTGGGCTCTCAATCCGAGTTCCGAAGCGCGCTCGGCCAGGCGGCGCGCAATCTTTTCGGGCGAGCCGAACAGTTGCTCGAGCCCGGTGAGGTCGAGCGCCAGGGTATCGATCGCGGTGTCTTCAACGCGCGGCGAAACGGACAGGCCCAGGTCGAGCAGCGCAGCGTGCGCAGCCGCTTCCTGAGCGCGAGAGCGATGCCGAATCGCGAGCGACGGGACCTGCGACGCATCGAGCTTGGTCATGCCGGGCCTGACTCCAGCTCGGCGGGCTTGGGAGTTCATCGCCGCAACCCTGCACGAAGGAGGCGCCCCATCGACAATCGCCGCCGCCCGCGAGCGCAAATCAGGTTCGCTGCGCACCACGGCTTGCAGAGAAAAATCGGGGATGTAGATGCTGGCGTACATATGTCAGTTATCAGTTATCAGTTTTCAGTCGTCAGAAAAACCAGGGACGGAAAGAAGTTGTCAGTTAGTTGTCAGTTTTCAGTTTTCAGTCATCAGTTAAACGCTTTTCCCCTTCGGTTTACTGACAGCTGACAAGTGAAAACTGAGAACTGTGCGGCGTGCGGCTCCAGGCGCAGCACCAGCGAAGCGCAGGTCTTGGCGCAAGGCGCCTGGTCCAGAACCACCAGCACGGTGGGCGTGTTCTCCACCGCGCGCCGGAAGCGGAACCAGAAAGCCAGCGGCACGCGACGCGCCCACTGCGGCGGGACATCGCCCAGGTCAACCGCCACCAGGCCGAAGCCGCCGCCCTGTAACAGCAGCTCGGTCGCCCGGAGCGACTGCTCCACGTTGCGCGCCCCCGAGAACCGGGATTCGGGACTCGGGGTCCGGGGTTCGGGACTTGCCAGTGCAGACTGCTGATTGACGATTGGCGATTTCTTTCCGCCGGACGATTTCCAATCTCCGATCAATCGACAATCTTCCATCCCACGAGTCCCGAGTCCCGAGTCCCGAGTCCCGGCTCTTGCGGCGCAGCGCACCCAGAGCAACCGCCGCAGGTCCACGCCTGCCGCCTCGGCCGACTGGGGATCGAAGGCGTCCGTCGAGTCCACGAGCGCGCACGCTTCCTCGCGGGCCGTCATTTGCGCCAGCAACGAAAGCAGCAGGCTCGTGCGTCCCGACGAATCGGGTCCGAAGATTTCGGTCAACGCGCCGCGCGGCAGGCCTCCTGCGCCCGTGAGCGAGTCGATTTGAGCGATGCCGCTCGAGACCGTCTCGGCCGCCGGCCGCTCGCGAAAAGTAAAGGGCGAAGGCCAGCGGCCGCCGAGCTCCGATTCGAGTTGAGCGCGAAGCGCAGCGGCTTTCATGGTCGATCTCCCGTGACACAACTTCTACCATTTGCTGAAAAACTGCTCCAAGCTGAGGCCGGTCCCCGGTCAAAATCGGAGTCGCCATACTTTCGCTTTTTATTCGCCTATGGTGCCGCAATCGAAAGGGGTTGTCAAGGGGATTCGCGCCGGCAGCGGGTCGTTTGCTGGGCTGCCTTCGAGGTTCGGTTGCGGGTCCTTACGGGGCGCAGCAAGATGGCGCCGCAGCAAGGCGGGGCGCAGCAAGCAGCGCCCCTACTCACACTTGGCTGTCTTCGGGGTTCGGTTGCGGGGGCTTCCTGCTTCTTTTCTTAGGCGCCGGTTTCGGATTGCCGGGAGCTTCGGCTTTTTCGTTCAGCCTGGCCATGGCCTCACCCTCATCCTCGGCGATGACGAAAAACGGCGTAAGCCGCAGGCCGTCGAGGATCCTCTTCACGTGAGTGCTGAGGCTTGCAAGGACCAGGCTGGCGCTTGCCTCTTCGGCAGCCTTGCGGCTGCCCACCAGGAACCCCAGTCCCGTCGAGTCAATGTAGGGCACGCCGGAAAAATCGAGGATGAGCTTCCGAGTACCGGCATCGGTAAGGTCCTTTACCTTCTGGCGCAGAAACGGTCCGTCGCCGCCCGCCAGGAATTTCCCCGTCAGACTCATGATCGCCACATCGTCCTTGAAGCGGATGGAAATTCTCACAATCCTGTCCTCACCGGAAGGGCGAAGTCCTGAGCTCAGCCTCGGACCTCGCATTCGTTATTCCGCGTTCGTCGCCCGGGCAGAAGGCCCGACGCAGCTCAGCACACCAGGGGAACCCAGCCCAAGTCGGAGTTGACATGCTACGAGGTGGAGGAGTCCCTGTCAAGCGCGGGCAAGAAATTCATGAAAATTCCGGCAGGCGGCATGGCGTCCACAAGGGGAAGGTGTGGCGCCGCGCCGCTACAAAGGCGCGGGCAGCGACTGCTCGGTGGACTCCAAGTGTTAAAGGCCTGCGGCCGAGACGGTCGCGCTCCCGGCTAGCCTTCCAAAAGCAGCGATCCGGGATCTTCAGCCAGCCCCTTGATCCGCACCAAAAATTGCACCGCTTCCCGGCCGTCCACGATTCGATGGTCGTAGCTCAGCGCCACATACATCATGGGGCGGCTGGCGATCTGGCCTTGTCGTGTAACCGGACGCTCCTCGATCCTGTGCAGGCCCAGGATACCGACCTGAGGCGGGTTCAAGATCGGCGTGCTGAGCAGCGAGCCAAAGACGCCGCCGTTGGTGATGGTGAAAGTGCCGCCGCGCAGGTCCTCGAGTGAAAGCGTGCCGTCTTCAGCCTTTCGAGCGAACTCCCCGATCGCCCTTTCGATTTGGGCGAAGGACATACGGTCGGCATCGCGCAGCACGGGGACCACCAGGCCGCCTGAGGCTCCGACCGCGATGCCGATATCGTAGTAGCGCTTCAGGATAATCTCGTCATCCTGGACCTCGGCGTTGAGCCGGGGGAACTCGCGCAGCGCGGCGATCGAAACCTTGACGAAGAACGAGGTGATCCCCAACCCGACCCCGTGTTTCTGCTTGAAGGACTCCTTCTGGCGCTTTCTGACCTCCATGACTGCGGTCATGTCAACGTCGTTGA
>QHZK01000078.1 GCA_003224635.1 Acidobacteriota bacterium
TCATCGAAAAGCCTTTTACGGGATATTACGGGCCGGCGGGTCCCGCTGGGGAGAAGTTCCGAGGCAACACTTTTTCCAAGGAGACCATGCTCGGCGAGGCCCTGGCCAGTTGCGACCGCATTCTGGCCGCCGCGCGCGCGAGCGGCAAGCGCGTGTGCTACGCCGAAAACTGGGTCTACGCCCCGGCCGTCGCGAAGGAGCGCGAGATTCTCGCGAAGACCGGCGGCCAGATCCTGTGGATCATCGGCGATGAGTCGCACTCGGGGTCGCATTCGCCTTACTATGGCATCTGGAGGCACTCGGGCGGCGGGTCGATCGTCGGGAAAGCCTGCCATCCGCTAACCGCTGCGCTGCACTTGAAGCGCGTTGAAGGCGAAGCTCGCTCGGGCGGGGCTGGCAAACCTGGCAAGCCCATCAGGCCGGCCACGGTCAGCGCGCGCACCCACGAAATCACGCGCCTCGAAAGCTTCCGCGACGCGGGGTTCCTGCGCACCGACTATGACGACATCGAGGACTACGGCCAGATGCACCTGACGTTCGATGACGGCACCGTGGCCGACATTTTCTCCTCCGAGCTTGTCCTGGGCGGGGTCCACAACTGGCTGGAAGTGTTTGCCAACAACCACCGCACGCGCTGCAATTTGAATCCTATCGACGCGCTCGAGACCTACAACCCCCGCGAAGAACTCTTCAAGGACGTCTACGTGACGGAGAAGATCGGGACCAAGCAGGGCTGGAGCCATCCGGCGCCCGACGAGGACTGGCAGCACGGATATCCGCAGGAGTTCCAGGATTTCGTGGAGAGCATCGGCTCGGACCACGAGCCGCTTTCGGGCGGGGAGCTGGCGCGCGACACCATCGCGGCGCTCTACAGCGCGTATGTGTCCGCCGAGCGGCGCGGCGCCGAGGTCGAGATACCGGTGTGAGACCGGATAGCCATCAAGGTAGGAAGAATCCCACTCGCGAGCGTGATGTGCGGGCCCAGGGCCGAAGCCAAGAGATACAGGAGCAGGAGCTGGACCGTGTAAGTCTTGGTCGCGGCGACCGACCGCTGCCTGCCCGCGCGCACCAGAAACGCGTCGTCCGCCAGGCGCGCCATCGTCGAGCCCTTTTCGTTGGTGATAGCCACGGTGTAGGCGCCCTGCCGCCGTGCGGACTTGAGCGCGAGGTTGACGTCAGTCCCCTCGCCGGACTGGGAGATGCCTACCACCAGGGTCTGGCCGAGGTCGAGCCGCGCGTGGTAGAGCGTGTGAATCGAAGACGCGCATAGGGAGACGGGGATGCCTGTGGTGAGCTCCAGAAGGTAGCGCCCGAACAGCGCGGCGTTGTCTGAGGTGCCGCGCGCCACCAGCACGGATCAGGCGGAACTTCTGCCGGTCGGTGAAGCGCTTGAACTTCGGCGTTCTTCACGAAGGGGACTTCCCTTCCGACCTTGCTCCGCAGTTCGCTGAAATCACAAAAGCGACCACCAAGATTCCGCCTGTTGCGAAGGAAGGGAGCTACACGGCAACCATCAGCAAGATGTCAGACGAGGAAGCGCGTAAGATAATCGAGAAGATTTTATGCTCTACGAGGACGTGGCGGAGCGCTGTCACCAGGACCAGTATGAGAACAACGGGCCAGCGTAGCTTCTTCCTCCGGGAGCAAGTAGCCATCTCTGACACGGCATCGCTGTCTCAGAGATGGCTACTTCAAAGAGTCTCCCGAGTCACCTCGCCGCCGAAGCTGCCTTGAAGCGATGACGCTCGCTGAGCGCGTACCACAGCGTCAACGCGACGAGCAGGCCGAGCATGGTTTCGCCGGCCAGTTGATTCGGCGGCGCCACCATGATGGCGCAGATGAACACGGTCCAGGCCATGGCGACGAGGTTGATGGCGGAGCTGAAGGCGCCCAAGTGCCACGGGCCTCGACGCCAGGAATCGGACCGGCGCGCCTCCCAGCCCAGATACACGGGCAGGATATAGGAGACATAGAGCCCGAGCACGCTGATCGAAGTCACGACCGAGTAAGCCCCCGCATAGACCGAGGCCAAGAAGGCCGCAACTGCCGAGAGCCAGATGGTCGGAACAGGAGTCAGATGCTTGGGGTCGACTCTCCGCCACAGTCGCGAGAGCGGCATTCCCTCGTCGCGCGCGAAAGCGTAGATGGTGCGCGAAGTGCTGGTGATTGTCGACAGCCCGCAGAACCACATGGCCACGGCCGCAAGAGCCGACATGACGTAACCCGCGCGACCGCCCAGCGCCTGCTCGAAAATGGCGATCACCGCCGGGATGCTGTTGCCACCCGAGTCCGCCGCTCCGAGCACGGACGGGATATCCTGTATCGAAAGCGTAAGGGCAATGAGCAGCAGATACCCCACCGCGGCCGAGATCACCACCGAGCTGAGCATCCCCCAGGGGACGCGGCGTCGTGGGTCGACGGTCTCTTCAGAAACGTGCGCCGACGCGTCATAACCGGTGAACGTCCACTGCGCTTGAAGCAACCCCAGCAAGAAGGCCCACCAGTACGGGAAGCGAGTGGCCGTCTCCGCATGGAAGAAGAACGAGACAGGCTGCTTGGGCGCAAAGATCAGCAGGACACCGACGATGGCCGCGACGCCGGCGATATGGACGGTCACGCTGAAATCGTTCAGCCAGGCCACCAGGCGGATGCCGTAATGGTTGATCAGAGCGTGGGAAATCAGGATAAGAGCGTAGACCAGCAGCACGGTTCGCGTGCTTGAGTTCAAGCCCACGAGCGGCGTAACAAACTGCGCGCAGCCGTAGTCAACTCCAGCGATGGTGGCGACAAGGCCCACGACGTTGATCCAGGCGGTGAACCATCCCCAGCCGGGACCGCCCAGCATCGCCGCCCAGTGGTACATCCCGCCTGAGGTGGGAAAAGCCGACGAGAGCTCGGCCATGCTCGCCGTGACCGCGAGCGTGAACAGAGCGACCAGCGGCCAGCCGAAGGCCATCTCCGCCGGACCGCCCTTCGCCAGGCCGTCACCGTAAAGAGTCACCGCTCCGGTCAAGATCGAAATGATGGAGAAGGAGATGGCGAAGTTCGAGAACCCTCCCATGGTGCGGAAGAGTTCCTGGGCGTACCCGAAGTGACGGAGGTCGCGCTCGTCGCGTTTGATGATCTCGTCAGTTGTCCGTTGTCCGTTGTCCGTGGGCAATGGTCTCTCGTCTCTAAAAGTCCTGGTTCATAGTTGCCTGGTTAAATTTAGTTCCGTGTTCGTGGTCTCAGAGGCGCCGCGCATTGGATGTTGCTGCTCATCGACGCGCACTGGGGACAACGGACTACGGACAACTGACAACGGACAACGCACAACGAACGAAGGGCGACTGTTAGAGCGCCTCCCGGTACAGCATTTCCATATCCTGCGCGGTCGTCGGCCGCGGATTGAGCAGGTGGCACCCGTCTTCCATGGCCTTCGGGATCATCTTCGGAATCATCTCGGGGGTCACACCCACCGCGCTCAGCCGCGCGGGAATGCCGATGTCGGCGTTCAGCTTCTCGATGGCCGTAATGGCGGCGCTCGCGGCTTGGTCGGGCGACAGACTGCGGGTGTCCACGCCAAGCGCCCCGGCGAGGTCCGCCAGTCGGTCCCGCACTACGGGCAGGTTGAACCGCATCACGTAGGGCAGCAGAATGCCGTTGGTCAGGCCGTGGTGCAGTCCCGCGACGGTCGAAAGCGGATGAGCGAGTGAGTGCACCGTGCCCAGTCCCTTCTGGAAAGCGACCGCGCCCATCATCGAGGCAATCATCATTTGCGTCCGAGCTTCGAGATTCTTGCCGTCGTGGACTGCCGTCCGCAGGTGTTCGTTCACGATCTCCACGCCCTTGATGGCGATGGCGTCGCAGAAGGGATGGAAGCCTTTGGACAGGTAAGCTTCCAAGTTGTGGGTCATCGCGTCCATGCCTGTCGTGGCGGTGATGTGCGGCGGAAGCTCCAGCGTCAACTCCGGGTCGCCGATTGCCACGCTCGGCATGAGGTAAGGGCTGAAGATTACCGTCTTGCGTCCCGTGGCTTTGAGCGCAATCACGGCGCTGCGGCCGACTTCGCTGCCCGTGCCCGAAGTGGTGGCGACGGCGATCATGGGCGGCAGGTCGGCGCTGATTTTGTCGCCGCCGTTCTTGAGGTCGTCATAGTCCTCGAGCGGCAGAGCGTGAGTGGCTTTGAGCCGGATAGCCTTGCCCGCATCGATCGCGCTACCGCCGCCCATGGCGATAACGCCGTCCGAGCTTTCGCGGCGATAGACTTCGACGCCTGGAAGGACGCTCGCTTCGGTCGGATTTCCCTCGACCCGGTCGAAGACCGACCACTCGAGGCCGGCCTTCTTCAGCGGACCCGCCAGTCGTTCGACGAGGCCGCACTTGACGATGCCGGGATCGGTGACGATCAGCGGCCGCTTAATCCCCAAGTCTCGAGTAATGTCGGCCGCTTGCGCGATCGATCCTGCGCCGAAAATAATTTTGGTCGGAAAAGCCCAAGTCGAAAGCATTCGTTTGTTGTAATTCGCAATTTGTAATTCGTAATTAATCACAAATTACGAATTACAAATTGCTATTTGGCACGACTAAATAATCTCGAAATACCGCTCGAGCTCCCAATCCGTGACGGCGCGCTCGTACTGCCGAACTTCCCATTCGCGCGTCCGAACGTAGTGGTCAACGAATTCCTCGCCGAGCAGATCCCGCGCGATCGGGCTTGCCTTGAGCAGCGCCGTAGCGTCGGCAAGCGATCTTGGCAGAGGCCTTGCGTCCGTCTCGTAAGCGCTGCCCGTTGACGCCGGCGGAAGCTCCAGTGTCTTCTCGATGCCGTGGAGCCCCGAGGCGAGGCTCGCCGCAATAGCAAGGTAAGGATTGATGTCCGCGCCCGCCAGTCGATACTCGACGCGCACTGATTTCGGCGACGGCCCGAGCACCGCGCGGAGCGCCACCGTTCGATTGTCGATCCCCCAGGTGGCGTTGGTCGGGGCCCACACGCCGGGGATCAGCCGTTTGTACGAATTGATGGTCGGGCAGATGAGGGCGGCGAGTTCCGGCATAAGCTGAAGCTGCCCGGCGATGTAATGCCGCATGAGCTTCGACATCTTGTCCGCGCTCCCGGAATCGTGGAACAGGTTGAGCTCGCTGTCCCAGAGGCTCTGGTGCAGGTGCCCGCCGCAGCCGGGCAGGTTCTGGTTCCACTTGGCCATGAAGGTCGCGACCAGGCCGTGCCGCGCGGCGATCTGCTTGATTCCCGTCTTGAAAAGCGCCGCCTTGTCCGCCGTCCTCAAGGCGCCGTCGTACTTGATGGCGGTCTCGTAGACGCCCGGTCCGGTCTCAGTGTGAAAGCCTTCGAGCTCGACGTCAAAAGCCCGCATCGCGTCGATGATGGTGTGGGCGAGATCGGAAAAGACGCCGGTGCGCAACACGCTGTACCCGAACATGCCGGGCGAGAGCGCAACCATGTCGCGGTAGTGCTTCTGGCGGATCGAGTGCGAGTCTTCTTTGAACAAAAAGAATTCGTACTCGGCGGACATCTGCGGGCGGAAACCCATGGATTGGGCTTGCGCGATCACCCGCTCGAGTACCTGGCGGGGAGACACGGGGAGGGGGTTTCCGGCGCCGTCGTAAAAGTCGAGGATGAAGAAAGCCGTTCCCGGCTCCCACGGGATGATGCGAAAGGTGGAAAGGTCGATCCTGGCCAGCGCGTCCGGATAGCCGGTGTGCCAGCCGGTGACTTGCACGTTGTCGTAGAGCGCGTCGGACGAGTCCCAGCCGAAGATCACGTCGCAGAAGCCGAGGCCGGTCTCGGCGGCGGAATCGAACTTGTCGCGGCTGATATATTTCCCGCGGAGGACGCCGTCGATATCGAATCCACCGACTTTGATTTTGGTGATGCTGTGTTCGCTGAGCAGGGTCTGGACTGTTTTTAGGTCCATAGAGTCGACACGTCCAAGATCAGGAACTGAAAAACCGAGGACTTCATTTGCCACTCAACCGAACCAGTATTTCTCCATCTCCCGTAGTAGCGTGATATCGATTGTAAACCCCGACGCTGAACCAATCACGGAATCTATGGAGCACTCTGGGCATAATGCAGTCAGCCCATCGTCTACCCAGTCTTTTATCTGGTTCGGCGGGAACATCTTCAGGCAATAGAAACAGCCGCAAATGTCGCTGTTCATCAACTCTTCCCGATTTTTGAACGCGTGCCGGTGCGCTGCAATGTAGTCTGGTTCCATTGTGCCAGGCATCGAAGGACCTGAATTCGCCTTTCGTTTGTCGCTCCTGCTGGGAAAGCGGGTAGCCACGGCACGGTTCTTCTGCGGTGGGCTTTTCACAGACACGTTAGGCAAGCATCATCCGCATCGGTTGCAACTGACGGGTAAACGGGTTCAGGACCAAGCGGAGCTCTTCGAGTGTTACCGCTCCCAAGAGCGCCTCATCGTCCTTTTCCCCCAGTAAGACCGGGGTAGACCGCTGCCCTTGGGGAAGCGAGATGCGGCACTCAGATACTTTTCGCTCCACCCCGGTGCCGTCTGCCAAGAAACATTTGATAGAATCCATCGGCTTTAACCCTATGGCGCGCCAAACCTTCCTGGGCAGGAGGGTGTACATGGCACCGGAGTCCACCAAAAAATTTACCGTGGCCTGTTTTCCGGTCGGGCCGGTCACGGTGCCTTCAACGTATACGACACCCATTTTCGACCACCTCTTTTCCGCGTCTCGCGTGCACGTCGCGAGGAACCGAAAGGGGACGAAGTTGTAGGAGATGAGCTCAAGCGCGTGTGTTCCCTGCTCGCCGCCGAATCCGCCCTGCTTGTAGCTGCCGCAGGACAACTTCAGTTTCGCCCTTTACCTTTCGGTTTACCTCGGAAAGAATAGCATAGGATACGCCGCACCCAAGCAACGACTCGAACTATGGCTAACCTTCCGCGTGTAGCAATTCTAGGCCGGCCCAACGTGGGCAAGTCCACGTTGTTCAACCGCATCTGCGGACGGCGGCGGGCTCTCGTGGGAAACGAGCCGGGGATGACCCGCGACCGGCTCTACTCCCCGGCGGAGTGGCAGGGAAAGTCATTCGAGGTGGTGGATACCGGCGGCATGGTTCCGGCGGAGAAAGAGTTGATCCCGTCGGAAATCTTCCGGCAAGCGGGCGTCGCGATTGACGAAGCGGCGCACCTGATTCTGGTGGTAGACGCCCGGGCGGGCGTGGTGCCGCTTGATGAGGAGCTCGCGCAGATGCTGCGTCGCACGGGGAAGCCGCTCTCCCTGGCCGTCAACAAGATTGACTCCCTTGGCCAGGCGCCGCTGGCGGCCGAATTTCATCGACTCGGTGTCCGGGAGATTTTCCCTGTGTCTGCCGAACACGGGCTGGGCGTGGACGACCTGCTCGATCGCGTGACGGCGGACTTTGGGAGCGCGGGAGTCCCGTTCGCTTCGCTCAGGGCAGGCCCGACCGCCGGGGTGGTCTCACCCGAGGAGCAGGAGGGCGACTCTGAGATTAAAGACAGTACAGGGATCAAAGACGCTGCGGGCGGGACGCCCGCGCTCCCAACCATCAACGTGGCGATCATCGGCCGGCCCAACGTCGGCAAATCGACGCTGCTCAACCGGCTGCTCGACCAGGAGCGGTCAATCGTAACGCCGGCGCCGGGCACCACGCGCGACGCCGTCGATGCCGAGCTCGAGCGCGACGGCCACCGCTTTCGCTTGGTGGACACGGCCGGAATTCGTCGCAAAGGGAAAACCAAGCTGCTGGCGGAAAAGCTGAGCGTGATCCAGGCGCGAAAGCACTTGGAGCGCTCTGATGTCGCGCTGCTGATGATCGATGCCGTCGAAGGCGTCAGCGCGCTCGATACCCACATCGGCGGGTACGCCCACGAAGGCCGGCGCTCGGTGGTGGTCGTGGTCAACAAGTGGGACGCGATCCAGAAGTGCCCGACGACCACTCAAGACTACACTCAGACCATCCGGCGCCGCATGAAGTACCTCGACTATGCCCCCATCGTGTTCATTTCCGCCCAAAAAGGGCAGCGGCTGGGGAAGCTTCTGGGCACGATTGTCGAGGTTGCCGCCGCGCGGCGGTACCGGGTGCCCACTGCCGCGATGAATCGGTTCGTCCGCGAGCTCGACTTCGAGCGCGTGCCGTCCCCTCGAGGCCCAGGCAATAAGCCATTGCGGCTCTATTATTTGACTCAGGCCGGGGTGGCGCCGCCCACATTCGTCGCTTTCACCAACCGGGCGGGCAAATTACACTTCTCGGTCGAACGCTATCTCGAAAACCGCATTCGCGAGCAGTTCGGGTTCGCCGGCACGCCTATTGTGATCAAGTCGCGGGCGAGGCAGCGCCGGGCGTAGGGATTCTACGAAATCTTCGCCCGTTCCAGTACCGTGAGGGTCTTGAGGGAGAAAGAGCGCCTACGGCTATGTCATACATCAACTTACCTAATGCGAGTTGACGAAAGTGCTATACTCAGGCTAGCGTGTCGGTCTTTATCGGTACCCAAGAATCTCTCTGGGAGAAACGAGTGCCTCGGAAAGGAGGCCTGTGTCTATGTCGCTCGAAGTAGCGGTGATCCGCGTAATATTCGTCATCTTCTTCACTGGCGCTTCTTACCAACTGCGGCCTTTTCACCTGTCAGGGTGGTCCGCAGCGTTGGTGGGGGCAGTACTAGGCGTATTCTTCGTCGTTTTCGAAATGCGCCTCGAGAAGACCAGTCTCAAACGGCTGATTGGCGCGGCCATCGGGTCGCTCCTGGGCATCCTGGTCGCGCTGATGATCAGCCACATGCTCACCTACACGGCTGTCGACCCGAGTTCGGCTTCATTTCTGCAGGTCGCTTTCCTTCTTCTCCTCGGCTACATGGGGCTGGTCCTCGGGGCCAACAAGGGCGAACTGCTGAATCTTTCGGCGTTTGGCGGGGTCTTCAGCGGCGAGCGCGGGACGAAGACCGCCTTCAAGATCCTGGATACCAGTGTGATCATCGACGGGCGGATCGCCGATGTCTGCGAAACCGGCTTTGTCGAAGGGACGCTGATGATCCCCCAGTTTGTGCTGCGCGAATTGCAGCTTATTGCGGACTCCTCCGACTCGCTCAAGCGCAACCGCGGCCGGCGCGGTCTCGACATCCTGCAGCGCATCCAGAAAATGGCCGTCGTCGAGGTGCAGATCGTCGAGGACGATTTCCCGCAGGTCCGCGCCGTGGATATGAAGCTGATCGAGCTGGCCAAAGTGTACGAGGGGAAAATCGTCACCAACGATTTCAACTT
>QHZK01000154.1 GCA_003224635.1 Acidobacteriota bacterium
ATATGCTGCGGACATTCGTCAGGGCGCGGCATCCGCTGCTCCGCTTTGCCGAGCCGTTCACCGGAAAGCTCGAGAGTTATCAGTTTAACGGTTCGAAGATCACAGTGACCGACGCGGGGCAGCGTGTGCTCGCAGGGAAAGCCGATCACGTCGCCCTGAACGGCATCAACCGTTGGATCGGGGGCGTACACCTGTTGGGACATCGTGTGCGCTGGCGGTGGGACGAGCGCCTCCACCGGATTGTTTCTGCTCGTTAGTTATTTTCGGCATGAGCTAGCGAAATTCGACCGCGTAGCGCAGACCCCGGTCGAAGGCATCGCGTAGCGCGAAGCGGGGGCTTGCTGTCCAAGGTCCGCTCCGATGAATCTGTGAAACTGGCGAGCTTAGTGCCTGAGCTTGAGAGCCGTGGCGTCACAATCAAATGGCGCAAGAAAAGCAACTCCGTTATACTCATCCGTGTTTGGGTTTCGCCTTGCTCCGCTTTTTCCAATTCTGACTTAAATTTAGAGACTCGGCGCTGCTATTTTCACGCCGTCTGAATCACCCGCGTGACGGCCTCCATGGCGCGACCTCGTACGGTCCCGTTCTAACGCGACGCAACTATGTTAGAATCTTCCAGGTCGGAATCTTCCGGCCTTGACCCGCTCGCTGTGCTACAGACAGTGGACCTTTGGAGCCCCCCAGGTGCTGAACCGGTTACTGACCGCCCTTTACGTTCTGTTCTGTTTCGAGGCGGGGGTGTGCCTCTTGGTGTTGCCCTGGGTCTCGAAACTGTGGGGCGACAATTTCTTCGTGAACCACTACGTCTGGGTTTCCAGCCTGAGCCGGAACTATTTCGTGCGCGGGGCGGTTTCGGGAGTCGGGCTGGTGGATATCTGGTTGGCGTTCTACGAAATCCTGCTCTGGCTTCGTCGGCGACGAGGAGTAGCCTTGAAAGTGCCGGGACCGGGAGTCAAAGTGTAAAAGGTGAAGGCTAACGGGTGAAGGGCAAAAGGGTAAAGGTTAAAGTGTAAAGGGTAAAGGTTCGAGCTCTCGGAACGGTCACGGCGCGCAGCCTAGTTCATTGCGTCCGGCTCCATACCCTTTAACCTTCACCCTTTACACATTGACGTCTGCGTTTCATGCCTCCAAGCTTCAAGCTCTGCTACGTCACCGACCACCTGGCTTTGGGACCCGCGCCTGTCCTTGGGTTGATTCAGAAAGCGATCCAGGCCGGAGTGGACCTGCTACAGATACGCGAGAAGGACCTCGGGACTCGGCCGCTGGCCGAGTTGGTGAAAGCAGCCGTGGAGCGCGCGCGTGGCTCCGGCACGCGGGTCCTGGTGAACGACCGCCTCGATGTCGGGCTGGCGGTCGGTGCGGCAGGGGTTCATCTGGGAACCCAGTCGCTACCCGCGCGGGCAGTCCGCAACCACGCGCCCCAGGGCTTCCTGGTCGGGGTCTCGTGCCATTCGGTCGAGGACACGCTCGAGGCGGAGTCGGCCGGCGCAGACTACGTGCTGCTGGGTCCTGTCTTCGCCACCCCTTCGAAGCTACGCTACGGCCCACCCTTGGGACTCGAAAAACTAAAAGAGGCGGCAGGACGCATCAACGTCCCGGTGCTGGCTTTGGGGGGAATCACGGTGGAGCGCGTGAAGCCCTGCCTCGAAGCCGGAGCGGCAGGCATCGCGGGGATCTCCGTTTTTCAAACGTGCGATTCGCTCGACGAACGCGTGCGAGAGTTGCGGACCCAGTTTGACACTTGAACCCACTGTAGCGGCGATCTGTGATCGCCGCAAGCCGAGCGAACGCAGCGACCGACAGCCGGCGATCACAGATCGCCCCTACAGCGTTTTGACTGCGCCTCCGGGATTCACCGGAGCGCACTCCCAGGTGTTCAGGAATTGGAGCGCCTGCTCGGCGCTGTGAAGGCAGGCAAACCGCGCGACCTGGCGGCCCACTTCCATGAGCCTCTGCTCGAGGTCCCGGTCCTTGATGCCACCTCCGGGATCGAACACCTTCCACGCCTCGGGAATCGAGGCTTGCTCAGGAATGACCCAGGCGTGCAGGGCTCGGCCCACGGTTCGCAAGTCGCTCAGCCCCGTGAAAGCGCCCATCGGTCCTCCTGAGACGCCCACCAGGCCGATCATCTTTCCCTCGAACTCGTTGAACCCCATGAGGTCCAGGGCGTTCTTGAGCACGCCGCTGAAGCTTCCGTGATACTCAGGGGTGCCGAGGATGATTCCCTTGGCTTGCTGAACCTGTTTGCGCAGCTTGAAAACGTCTTCGGGATACCGGCTTTCGTCCTCCTTCCCGTCGCAGAAGATCAGGGAGTAGCCCCGAAGGTCGATCAGTTGGGTCTGGGCGCCGGCCTCTTCAGCGCCACGCAGCGCGATCTTCACCGCCGTTCGCGTGAAGCTTGCGGGCCTCAGGCTCCCGCAGATGCCTACAACGCGCAGAGTCCTTTCGGCCGGCTGGGGTTCGCTCATAGTGTCTCCTCGATGCGCGCGCCCGGATTAGAGGGCCCTTCAGCCCTGCTCTTTCTGAATTTAAGAGGCTGAGCCCGGATCGCGCTTAGATATAAGCCTTATCGACATAACACCACGACCAATCCGCGCCCGGTTCGATGGACTTCATGATGGGATGGCCGGTTTGCTCGAAGTGCCGGGTGGCGTGCCTGCCCTTCGAGGAATCGCAGCAGCCGACGTGGCCGCAGACCAGGCACATCCGCAATTCCACCCACGACTGTCCCGCCGCCAGGCATCCTTCACAGCCGCTGGTGTTCGGCGTGACGAGCCTCCTTTGGTCCCTGTGAGCGCATTTGGTGGCCATGCCGTTCTCCTTGCCCGGTCGAGACGTTCCGGAGTGGAACGTCTCCGTACGAGAGACGCCGCGCCGGGCGGTCACATCACGCCGCTCCAGTTTGGATTTGCTCCGCCAACTGCAACCGCGCCCGGTGCAGGCGGGACTTGAGCGTATTCTCGGGAACGCCCAGAGCTTCAGCCGCTTCCTGGGTGGACAGCCCCTCGATGTCGCGCAGCCGAACGGCGGTCCGCATCTCCGGCGACAGCTCGGTGAGGTTCCGATCGAGAAGCTGGCGCATCTCCTCCCGGGCGTAGAGCCGTTCAGGGTCCGGCGCGGGATCGGCGAGTTGCTCGGCCAGGGTCAACTCGGCCTCGCCCAGGGGCTGGTCCGCCGAGACGGTCTGGTGCGCGCGCTGGCTCCGCAGGCGCATCAGCGCGGCGTTAATCACGATGCGGGTCAGCCAGCTCGAGAACTTCGAGCGCCCTTCGAACCGGCGCAGGTTCTTGAAGGCCGAAAGCATGCCTTCCTGCAGGGCATCCTCGGCGTCTTCGGGATTGCCGAGCAGTTTCAAGGCGCTCTGGTAGAGCGCGCCCGAGTGGCGGGCAAAGAGCGCTTCGAGCGCGGCCTGATTTCCCTTCAAGCCCAGCCGGATCAGACCTTGCTCGTCGCGAAGGATTTCGTCGTTGTCGGTGCTACGCAAAGTGTCCTCCACGTGCCAGTTATCAGTTAGTTGTCAGTTCTCAGCCATCAGTCAAGCACCCAAACGCACTGCCGGTTTTTTGTTGAAAGCTGAGAACTTCAATGAGCCGCCATCCCGCCGCCGCGGGTGGCCGGCCTCTTCATGAGCAAAATAAACGGCACGATGGCGATGAACAGGACTGCCAACAGCCAGAACGCCGAGTTGAACGAGAGCATCGCCGCCTGGCGCTCGACCGCGCCAAACAGGGCGGCGTAAGCGCGCTGGGTGGCGGTAACGAAGTCTGCTCCGCTCGCCATGAACGCCCGGCGCGTGTTCTCCAGCATGATGCGGGTCCCGAGACTGTACGGGTTCACGTGCGCGCCCAGAATGTTGGTGTACGTCTGGCGGCGGCGGGCGACCAGGGTGGTGACCGTGGCGATGCCGGCGCTCCCTCCGATATTACGCATAAGGTTGAAAATGCTCGTGGCGTTGCCCATGCGCTCCTTAGGTATGGGGTCCATGGTGGCTGTGGTCAGCGGCACAAACAACAGCGCCAGCGAGGTGCCCTGAATAAACTGGGGCCAGAAGACGTGCCAGTAGCCGGCGTCCAGGCTCAGCGAACCCAGCATCACCAGAGTGGAGGACGCAACGATTAGCCCGACCGCCAGGAGCTTCCGCGCGTCGAATTTCGCCATGATCGCGCCCACGATCGGCATGGCCAGAAAGGACCCGACGCCGCGCGGCGCCATGGCGAATCCCGCTTGCAGGGCCGGATAACCCAGCAAGGTCTGCAAGAAGATGGGAAGCAGCACCAGGCTGCCGTAAAGGACGAAGCCGAGCAACGTCATCAAGAAAACCCCGGTCGAGTATGTGCGCACCTTGAATACGCGCAGATCGACTACGGGATGCTCGATCAGCAGCTCGTAAACGACGAAAGACGCGACGGCCACCAGGGACACGATTGCGAGCGCGAGAATCCAATGCGAACTAAACCAATCCTCTTCCTGACCCTTGTCCAGCACGATTTGCAAGGCGCCGATTCCGACCGCCAGCATGCCGATGCCCCAGTAGTCGACGCTCTCCGACTTCCGGCGGATGTAAGGCGGATCAAAGATGAAGAGCCGCGTCATGATGATCGAGGCGATGCCGACGGGAATGTTAATGTAAAACACCCAGCGCCAACTGTAGCTGTCCGTCAGCCAGCCGCCCAGGACGGGACCGAGCATGGGCGCGACCACAATTCCCAGTCCCCAGAAAGCCATCGCCTTGCCGCGGTCCTTAGGAGGAAAGGCTTCGAGCAATACGGCTTGGGATATCGGCTGGAGCGCGCCGCCGCAAGCGCCTTGAATGATCCGAAAGACGATCAGGGCGCCCAGGGTTGGAGCCAAACCGCACAGAAACGAGGCTGCAGTAAAGCCAACCACCGCCATCATCAGCAGCCGCTTGCGGCCAAAGTGGCTGGCCAGCCAGCCAGTGAGCGGCAGAATGATGGCATTGGCCACCAGATAAGAAGTCAGCGCCCAGGTGGCCTCGTCCGGGGTCGCCGACAGGTTCCCCGCAATGTGAGGCAGCGACACGTTCACCACCGTGGTGTCCAGCACCTCCATGAACGTGCTGAACATCACCGAGACGGCAATAATCCACGGGTTGACGTGAGGCGTCGATTGGGTTTCGTCTGCCATTCTGTCACTCGCGCGATACCAAGTTGTGGGATTCGCCCCCTGTAGCGGCGCTCTGTGAGCGCCGAACGTAACGTGCCGAGCATATTGAAGAATCGAAATCGACGGTTGTTGACCGCACCCGACGGCGGTCATAGACCGCCGCTACAATCTAACTCAATTGATCTTGACTCGCGGCACAACGGACATGCCAAGACGCAGCATGTGCTCGGGGTCCTGGCCTTTCTCGAACCGGATTTTCACAGGCACGCGCTGCACCACCTTGACGTAATTGCCCGTCGCATTCTCGGGCGGGAGCAGGCTGAACTGCGCTCCGCTCGCGCCGGCGATGCTTTCGACGTGACCAGAGTATTCGCGCCCGTAGGCGTCGACGTAAATCTTGACGCGCTGTCCGGGTCGCATGTTCCTGAGTTGCGTTTCTTTGAAATTAGCGGTCACCCAGATATCGTCCAGGGGCACGATGGCCATCAGCTCCTGGCCGGGCTGCACGTTTTGTCCGACTTCCACCGTCTTTTTGCCTACCAGGCCGCTGACCGGCGCCGTGATGGTCGAGTACTGCAGATTCAGTTGCGCCTGTTCGATCACCGCCTTGGCCATCTGGACTCCCGCTTCGGCAGCCGAGGCTCGCGACCGGGTGGCGGAGACCTGTTGGGGCGCGGTTCGGGCCGACCTCAGTTGGGCCTCGGCCTGGGCCAGCTTGCCGCGCGCTTCCGAGACCTGCTGGGCGGCGGCCTGCGCCTGCGCCTCGGCAGCCAAGAGACTCGCCGCCCCTGCCTTCGCGGCTGCGACGGCCTGGTCGTATTGCTGCTCGGAAATCTCCTCTTTGCCTACCAGTTGCTTGTACCGATTAAGATCGCTCTGAGCTTTGGCGTTGTTGGCCTCGGCCTCTTCGATCTTGGCCTGGGCCGCCTGATACTGCTTCTCCGCCGCGGCCAGGCTGGCGCGGGCGTTTTCGACCTCGGCTTGGGCGGTCGTGACTTGGCTCGACGTGCTGACCGAGCTTATGGGGACGCCCACGCGAGCCGCTTCCGCCGTGGCCCGAGCGTTCGCGTACTCCGCTTGGGCGCGATCGAGCGCCACTTGGTAGTCCTTGGGATCGAGCTCCACCAGGACCGCGCCCGCTTGGACGTACTGGTTGTTCTCAACCTTCACTGACATGACGTGGCCGCCCACACGGGGGCTGATGGGGTTAATGTGGCCGTCGATCTGAGCGTCGTCGGTGGATTCCCAACCGGCGTAATGGCGCCACAACACGGCTGCGGCCACGAGGAGCGCGATTGCCGCTGCCGCCGCGAGCCGCCTGGCGCGAGGACTCCGACCTATCGAGGGACCAGACGACTTCGAGCCCTCGCCGCCGGTCTCAACCTCATAAGGGACGTCCCGGTTGCGCTCTCGGGCCGCGTCCATTTCGAAATCCACCTTCCGGGCCATAATTCACCTGCTCCCGAGAAATTGACTCACCGCGACCTGGGCGACGCCCATCGCGCGCGCCAGCAACACCTTGGCAATGTTGTGGGCGTAGAGGCTCGAGATATAGGCTTCGTTCGCGTTGGCGACGGACTCTTGCGCCTGCACCACTTCAAGGTTATCCACGACGCCGGCGGCAAAACGGTCCTGCGCCTGGGTCACCGTTGCGTTAGCGAGTTCGAGCGAACTCCTGGCGACCGAAATCTGGTCGGCCGCGGCTGTCAAGTCCATCAGCGCGGTGCGGACCTGGTAATCGATCCGCGCGCGCAAGTCCTCGAGCTCAGACTCCCTTTGCTTGAGAATGGCGTCGGCCTGAAGCACGTCACCGCGCACCCTGCCGCCTTGGAAGACGGGAATCTCGAGCGTCCCGGCCACAGTAAGCGTTCCGTGGGAAATCCCCGGCGCAATTCCAATATCGCCGTAGTCGGCGTTGAACGCGAGCGAGGGCAGGCGCTCTGCGGTCGCAGCTTTGCGAGCGCGCTCCGCGGCACGGACCCGAGCCATCGCTTCCTGGTAGTCGAAGCGGGAGCTGTAAGCCCGCGCGACCGCTTCTTCCAGCTTGATCGACTCGAGCGGGGCGTACGGCATCTTGTCCGTCAAAACAAACTCCTGCCCGACCGGCAGGCCGATGGCGCGGGCCAGGTTGAGCTTCTGCTTCGCAAACTCGTTCTGAATCGCAATCAACTGCTGCTGGCGAGCCTGGAGCTCCACCTGGGCGCGCAACTGGTCGATGCCCGGCGTCAACCCGGCCTTGAGCATGTCGCGAGCCTTTTGGTAGAGCGATTGGGCGGTCTTGACCTGCGCCTGCGTAGCCTC
>QHZK01000155.1 GCA_003224635.1 Acidobacteriota bacterium
GAAACAGCCGGCCGTCCCAATGCCGGTCGGGGACGGGCAGCCCGTGGATGATGCCGTAGGCGGAGACGGCCTTGGGTTCGACGCGCTCGATGGCGAGAACGCTACGCCCGTAACGCTCGAACACGTCCATCATCTGCTTGAGACACGGCATGCGGCTGTCCACCACGTCATCCGAGAGCAGCACGGCGAAGGGCTCGTCTCCCACCAGGTCTCGCGCGATCAGGATGGCGTGGCCGAGGCCCAGCGGTTCCTTCTGACGGATGTAAGTTATATCGAGCAGCCCGGCGATCGAGCGCATCTGCTTGCGCAATTCTACCTTGCCCCGCCCCGCGAGTTGGTGCTCGAGCTCGAAGGAGACGTCGAAATGGTCCTCAATCGCGTCTTTGCCGCGCCCGGTTACGAAGATCACCATCGGGATGCCCGAGGCGGCCACTTCTTCAACCGCGTATTGCACCAGGGGCTTGTCCACGATGGGCAGCATTTCCTTGGGCTGCGCCTTGGTGGCGGGGAGGAAGCGCGTGCCCAGTCCAGCCACGGGCAAAACCGCTTTCCGAATGCTCATATCCGACCTCAGTCACCAGTTTTCAGTCATCAGTTTTCAGTCACGCGAATTATGAATTATGAAATGGTGAATTGGGAGGACAATAGCTCACTCTTCTTTCATGATCTCATTCGTAGGATTTGTTCACCACTCTTCGAGACATCGTTCACTATTCGCAATTCACAATTCATAATTCACAATTCATAATTCACGTAAGCAGCCCACGGCGCAAAAAAAAGCGCCGGGGCTGCTCACTCGACCGCCGGCGTTCCGCCCGGCTTACGCCCGGCCGGCGGCCGCGGCGCGCTTCTGCAATTCCTCGGACGACACGTCCTCTTTGTGCGTTGCGATGTACCAGGCATGTCCGAAGGGGTCCGTGACGCCGCCGGTGCGGTCGCCGTAAAACTGGTCCGCCACCGGCCTGGCTACCTTGGCGCCGGCGGCGACAGCCTGGTTGAATACCGCGTCGACGTCCTCGACGTAGAGAAGAATGCTGACCGGCGAGCCGCCCAGCGACTGGGGGCTGCGGTGGCCCATGGCCGGGACCTCGTCGGCCAGCATGATCGGCGAGTCGCCGATCTTGATTTCGGCGTGCCCGATTTTCCCGTCGGGCCCCGCCATGCGGAACAATTCTGTGGCTCCGAACGCTTTCTTGTAGAACTCGATGGCCTTGGCGCCGTCATTAACGATCAAGTAGGGCGTCGCGGTGTGGTAGCCCTGCGGGATGGGTTTCACTTTGCTGCTCATAAGTCCCCTCCTTTGATATCAGTCTTGAGACGCGCTCTACTTTACACCAGCTTTCATTCTGAGTGGTGGGAAGAATCTGAGCCATTGTTTTCAAGAAGGGCGATGTCGCTGCGCTCGGTAATGACACCGGACCCGGTCTATGTCACCAATTTCTGGGTTACCGACTTCGGTCAGTACCCGTGTTGACACAAATCATACAAGTGATTGATTCCATTTAGAGATGGAGCCGGTTGCCCGCGCCCGGGTGGCGAAGCCAGCGGCTTCTTCAACGCCGTGACAGGCCGAACCGTGCCTCAGAGGGCGGCCAAACCAGCCGAGAAGGAGTGCGGAGGCTTCCATGACCCAAAGTCTGGCCCGATTGAGGGTTCGTCAGGCGCTTCCATCGGCTTCCATCCTGTTGTGAACAGGAATCTCTCATTCTACTCCGCCCTCTATTCAGAATTTGCTTGACGTAACCGTGTGGTTGATATAATCTGCGTAATCAATCACAGAGAGCTACGCTTACTCTGTTCGTGCCGGTGTTCGTCGCTCGATTCGGCCATGTGGTCTAATCCTCAGCGCTGAGCAAGAGCGGATCGAGCCACGGTCAAGGAGTGATGTATGGGTACTGCTTTGGCCACTCGTCGGATTGAAGAACGACCGGAGTCCAGTCGTGGCAGGAGGGTGCTCTTGGTGGACGAGAACACCGAGGATCTCCATGTCTACGCTGAAGTCCTTCGGCGGCAAGGCTGCGACGTTCGGGCGTGCGGCTCTTTCCATGAAGGTCGGGATTGCCTGGAAGCCGGATCGTTTGATCTGGTGATTGTGAGTCAGGGAAGCCATGCCTTTGAAGGACGGCCCCTATTGGAGCAAGCGATCGAGACCGACCGTGAGGTCCCTGTTGTCGTTGTGGCAACCTCAGTGGATATCCAGGCGTACCTGGATGCCATGCAATTAGGGGCAAGGGACTATATCGAGAAGCCCCTGTCGGCCAGCCAACTCGTCGACATGGTGCGAAGGTTTCCGCCGCCTTGCGCCAGCGCGGCATGACGGCCATCAGCGGCTGTTTCCTCGGTCTAAGCAAGGTTGTTTTGTTTGTGGTATGGGTTAAGCGGGTAACCGCGTAAAGGCTGCCAGACGTCAGGTGTTGTGCAGGTTGTCGGCCCGGACCAACCACTTGCTTCAGTATCCCTCGCATTCTATTGCGTTAGCTTCGAAGCGCTCGCACCGGCTGTTAATTCAGTAGCGCGCAAGCCCCAAAACCAACATCCATGCTCGGCTCCCTGACGAGCTTTGTCCTGCCACGGCGGTTGTAGTAGTCTGGTAGCGCAGATCTGCTTTTCAAGTCTGCGGCTCCTTCCCGCACAAGCGCACGTCCTCACCGACCTACAGTCGCGTCACCCGAGCGCGTCACCCGAGCGCCTCACTCCGGCACCTGAACTAGCCCCCCGGCCACAGGTCACGTGCCCGGCCGCGAACCCGAGAAGCGGCGGTTTGACTGATTGACTGACGGCTGAAAACTGACAACTTCCTTTAGCGAAGGAACGCTTCCACAAGTCCGCCGTCCACGGGAAAAATGTGTCCCGTGGTGCGGCGGGCGCGGTCGCCGGCCAGAAACAGGATGGCCTCAGCGCAGTCTACGGGATCGATGGCCTCGCGCGTCAGCGTGCGCTCAGCGTAGAAGCGCGCGAGCTTGTCGCGCAACTGCTCCGTGGTCTCATCGGGGCTGTGGGGAATCCCGTACTTGGCGAGCGATGCGAGAACGCGCTGGCGAGGAAACATGGTCGAGCCTTTGACCACTGTGGCCGGACTGACGCCGTTGACGCGGGCGCAGGGCGCGAGCGCGATGGCGAGCTCGCGCACCAGGTGGCTCACCGCGGCCTTGCTGACGTCGTAAGCCTCACTTCCCGCCTTGGGGACCACGGCGTTGGCGGAGCTGGTGAGCACAATCGAAGCCGGCAGGGCCTGGTCGAGGAAAATAGGCCGCACCTCGTCGGCCAGCAGATAGTTGCCGGTAACGTTCACGTCCAGCGTGAGCCGCCATTGCTCGTCAGAGACGCGGCCGTCTGGAGCGGACGGAAACAGCGCGGCGGTGTTGACCAAGATGTCCGCGCCCCCGAAGGCCATCACCGCCTCGCGAACGGCGGAGCGGATCGAGGTTCGATCGCGGATGTCGACAGCGGCGCAGACAGCCGTGTCCGGGCCGGCAAACGCTGCGACTTCAGACGCGGCGGTCCTGGCCGAGTCGGCATCAAGGTCGCAGACGGCCACGTGACCGCCTTGGCGGGCGGCCAGAATCGCTGTCTCCCGGCCGATTCCGTGTCCTCCGCCGATGATGACGAACACCTTGCGGCTGAATTCCTTCTCGGGCGGCTGCCGTCGAAGTTTAGCGTCCTCGAGCTGCCAGTATTCGATGTTGAAAGCCTCGGCCAAGGGGAGGGCCACATAGTTGCGATATGTCTCGAAAGCCTCTGTGGGCGCCGCGCGCCCTGATTGCGGCAAGGTCTGCGGAGGCGGCCCGTCGCCAAGCGCCGTCGCTCCTTCCATAACGTGAATGGCGTTGACGTAAAACTCGCCCGTGATCCGAGCTTCCGCCTTGCTCTTGCCGAAGCTGAACATGCCCACGCCGGGCACCAGTACGACCGTCGGGTTCGGGTCGCGCATGGCAGGGGAATCGGGCTTCGCGTGCGTCCGGTAGTACTGCTCGTATTCCTGGCGATAGCTGCGAAGCGAATGTTCGATCGCGGCCCGCAGTTGCTTGCTGTCTCCGGTTTCGGGATTCCAGGGCGCAAAAAGCGGGCGGATCTTGGTGCGAACAAAATGGTCGGGACAGCTCGTGCCGAGACGGGCGAGCCGCTCGGCGTCGCGAGAGTTGACAAATCGCAGGACCTCCGGCGCGTCCGAAAAGTTTCCGATCATCCGCTTCTGTCCGGACACGCGGCCGCGAAGAAACGGAAAGAGGTCGGCGGCCGTGGCGCGCGCGTCGGCGCGCGTCCGGTGAATCTGTCCTCCGAAGAGGTCGGCTCCCGCCTTTTCGATGTGCTCCCCGACAAACTGCCCGAGCTGGTCGATGAGGGTGATGGTGTTGAGGTAACTCTGCCGCTGGCTTTCGCCCCAGGTAAAGAGGCCGTGTCCGCCGAGCACGACGCCGTCCGAGCCCGGATGTGACTCGACTGCCGCGCGCAGCATCATGGCGAGCTCGAAGCCGGGCCGCTGCCAGGGAATCCAGACCAGGTGGTGCCCGAGGCGCCGGTTGAATTCCTCCATGCGCTCGATCCCGTTGGCGGCGGCCGCGAGCGCGATGCCCCAGTCGGGGTGCAAGTGGTCCACGTGCGCGAACGGAAGAAAGCCGTGCAGCGGCGTGTCAATCGAGGCTGCGACCGGGTTCGCGCCGAACGCGCACAGCGGGTAGTAGCCCGCCATTTCGTCTTCGTGCTCGGCGCCGCGATAACGGCTTTCGAGCCCCCGCAGCTTCTCCAGATACAGCGCGGCGAAGCCGCGGCGCTCGATGCTGCCGAGGTCGCCGCCGCTGCCCTTCACCCAGAGAACGGTCTGCTCGCGGCCGTCCACGGGATCTGGCTGGACGATCTTGGAGCTGGTGTTGCCGCCGCCGAAGTTGGTAATACGGAGGTCGCGCCCCAGCAGGTTCGAGCGATAGCGGAGAAGATCGGGCTCATCGAGACCGCGAGCCGCGCGGTCGTCCCAGAGGTCCCGGAGATAGCGGAGATCGGTGGTAGTTCTCATGGCGCTAGCGATTTTGGATCCTCTCTCAGGCACTGAACTACAGAGTGTTACCTAATAGAGTGACGCATGCGCCCCTCACCCGGCGCTGCGCGCCACCCTCTCCCGCAAGGGGAGAGGGCATGAATCCAACCTCTTTCTCCCCTCGCCCCTTTGCGGGAGAGGGGCCGGGGGTGAGGGGCCTGTCACTCAATTATGCAAAGCTCAGTAGGCCAACATGAGACATCAGCGCAGCTTGCTAGCCGCCCCCCTCGGAGGTTGATGAATTTTCGCGTATTGCCACAGGGCTTTGTCGAGCGTACGGACGGGCACACGGGCCTCGGCGGCAATTGCCCTGCAGATCTGCACATACTTGTTCCATAAGTCAAACTCATACTCGTCGGGCCTCGCCTCAATTCCGAGAGACCAGAGTGCTCGATCATCGAGGATGGGATAATCGGCGTTGACGGCGAAATGCAATATGGTTGACGCAGTGGGCCATTTGACGCCGTCAAGTAACGTTAGCACTTCGATCCGCAGGCGCTCGTTTTGTGTTGAGAACGAGATCGCGGTCACGTCTCGCACGTAAGTTTCATTGTTGGGTTCTGCCTTTGGCGCAGCACGTGGAGCTTTCCAACGGCAGATCTTAAGAAGCTGATCTCGAGTGATGTACTGCTGCTGTAGGGCAGCTGCCCTCAGCTCCCCGTTGAGGTAGTGGTCGGGCCGTGGATACGCGTACTTACCCGCCCAATGTGGGATCTCCGCCGCTGAGAATCGTAGCTTCATAACGCGGACCGTCGTTGCAAATCAACTGACGATATATCCAAAATCTAAAATCCAAAATTTACTTCACGCATAGCTGCTGACCGCGGACTCCCGCCCGGCGCGCTCGCGCGTGATGCGTTCCATGTATCCGCTCTGGCGGAACGCCTCGAGCGGGTCTTCGCCCAGCCCACGCGCGCGACGCCACTCCCGCACGGCGGGCCGGACGTCGGTCGAGAACGCATCTTTGTAGGTGTTTTCCGCGTCGATCAGCCGCTGTTCGTTCTGCGCCTTGGTGAGCCTCGGAAAGTCGATGAGCGCCGCTTTGGCGTAGAGCTCCTGCGCCGTCATCACCGTCTGGATCATCTCCTCGATCTTGCCCTTGAGGTTGTGGCTCTGATCGACCATGTAGGCGATGTCCGCGCGCCGGCCGGTCTCCCATTCGTAGAACCTGATCTCGGCGAAAATGCGGAAGATTTGGTAGGGGTCGATTGACCCCAGCGTCAGATCATCGTCGGCGAAGCGCCGGTCGTTGAAGTGGAAGCCGCCCAGCATGCCTTCGTCCAGCAGCCAGGCGACAATCTGCTCGATATTCTGCGCCAGGTAATGATGCCCGGTATCGACCAGCACGCGCGCCTTGGGGCCCGACTGCCGCGCGAGCACCAGGGCCATGCCCCAGTCGGCGATGTCGGTATGGTAGAACGCCGGCTCGAAGGGCTTATACTCGACCAGCAGGCGCTGGTCAGGACCCAAGGCGTCATGGGCGCGCTTCAGTCCTTCCGCCATCCAGCGTTTGCGGGCGCGGATGTTGGCGGTGCCGGGAAAGTTTGACCCGTCCGCGAACCAGGGCGTGACGTCGCGCGAGCCAATCTCGCGCGCGATCCTGACCGAGTCCAGGATGTGCTCGAGCGCCCGCCGCCGCACGGACTCCTGTTCGTTCGAGAGCGACCCGTGCTTGTAAATCTGGTCCTGGAACACGTTGGGACTGATCGAGCCCGGCCGCACGCCGTGGCGCTCCGCGAGCTTCTTGATGTCTCGCGGTTCTGTTCCCTCCGGCACGTCCCACAACACGTGAAGCGCCACCGTGGGACACGCGCCGGTGAATTTGTGGACCTGGCCCGCGTCAGCAAATTTTTCCTCGGTGGTCCTCGCCGCAGGTTGATGGAATTTGCCGAACCGCGTTCCCGTGTCGGCGAATCCCCACGAAGGCAGCTCGATCTGGAGGCTATCGAGAGCTGCGCCGACGGTTTCCGCCAGGGTAGAAGACGCCAGCGTAGAAGACGATTTGTGCGCCATGGTGTGGTCTCCTGTCTCTGTCAGGATGCCGCCAGTGTAGGGCACGCGGAAGGCGACAGTCAACATAGCCGATAGACTTCGTGTCGGCTGTGGTAGTACACTCCCGAAGCGCCGAGAGTCTTTGGCGCGCCCATCGACCATCTTGCAGACGTCCTTCCGAAGGAGCGTAA
>QHZK01000156.1 GCA_003224635.1 Acidobacteriota bacterium
CTCGTGGAGTTGGGCGCGGGTGAGTGTCATGAAAAGTATTTCAGTATTTCAGTTGTCAGTCTTCAGTTATCAGTCTTCGGCTGTCAGTTCCGGACGCGTTTTCCTCAAGCTTCTTGGCTGAGAACTGAGAACTGATGACGGAGAGCTTCTCTCCTCATTTCTAATCCAAACACTTTGCCGAAATGCCCGATCACTCGCTCGACGGCAACGTCCATCTCGACGCGCCCGCCCAGCAGTCTCTCGACGGACGTCACGCCCTTATCGCGCAGGCCGCAGGGCACAATCGCGCGGAAGTAACTCAAGTCCGTATTCACGTTGAAGGCAAAGCCGTGCGACGTGACCCAGCGCGAGACGTGGACTCCCACCGCCACCAGCTTGTCGTTCCCGACCCACACGCCCGGGGCGCCGGGGAGGCGGCCGGCGCGGACGCCGAAGTCCGCCGCGACGCGGACAAAAACTTCCTCGAGCGACCCCATGTACCAGCCCAGGTCCCGCCGGTGCCTCGTGAGATCCAGGATGGGGTACCCCACCAGTTGGGCGGGGCCGTGGTAAGTGACCTCGCCGCCGCGGTCGGTCTCAACCACCGGCGCGCGGAGCCGCTCCGCCGGCACGAGCAGGTGCTCGCGCTTGCCGTTGCGCCCCAGCGTGTAAACGTGCGGGTGCTCGAGCAAGAGCAGCGTGTCAGGAATCGCGCCGGCCTTGCGCGCCGCGACCTTCTCCCCTTGAAGCCGGAGCGCCTCCGCGTAATCGATCAAACCGAGCTGTTCGACAACGCAGACCATAAACAAACGCTGGACGTGAGGGTGCGGCAGTGCGTTCGGCTCCTGCGCGCGATCCAAGCCCTAGTTCTTTTCGAGCGCAGGGCCTCGAACAGGCATCTTATCCTACCGGAATAAGCGTAACAAGCGGGCCGGAGCGCGCATTTTGTGTTAGACTGGCCCGTAAGGCCACTCTAAATTTAGATGATTACGAAGGTGGGTCGCCCATGCCACAAGTAATACCAAGCTCCAAAGTTTATGACGCTGTGATCGTCGGCTCCGGAGCCGGCGGAGGGATGGCCGCTTACGTGTTGACCCGCGCCGGCGCCAAGTGCCTTATGCTCGAGGCCGGGCGCTGGTACGACACGGCCAAAGAGTCCAAGATGATGGAGTGGAACTACGACGCGCCGCACCGCGGAGCCGGGACGCCGGACAAACCTTTCGGCTATTTTGACGCCACCGTGGACGGTGGCTGGCAGGTGCGCGGCGAGCCTTACACGACAGCGCCGGGCAACGAGTGGATGTGGTGGCGGTCGCGCATGCTCGGCGGGCGCACCAACCACTGGGGACGCATCTCGCTGCGCATGGGTCCTTACGACTTCAAGCCCTACAGCCGCGACGGCAAGGGTTTCGACTGGCCGATCACCTACGACGACCTGACGCCCTACTACGACAAGACCGAAGAACTGATCGGCGTGTTCGGGTCGCACGAGGGCGTTGAGAACACGCCCGACGGCAAGTTCCTGCCGCCGCCCAAGCCCCGCTGCTACGAGCTGGTGGTCCAGAAAGCTTGCCAGAAGCTCGGCATTCCCTGCATCCCTTCGCGTCTCTCGATCCTGACGCGTCCGCTGAACGGGCGCCCGGCGTGCCACTACTGCGCGCAGTGCGGCCGCGGCTGCGCCACAGGCTCCAATTTCTCCTCGCCCACCGTGCTGCTGCCGCCCGCGCTGGCCACCGGGAATCTCGATATCCGCTGCGACGCTATGGCGCGCGAAGTCACGCTGGGCCCGGACGGGCTCGCCACGGGCGTTGCCTACATCGACAGGAAAACCCGCAAAGAAGTCCAGGTACGCGGGAAGGTGGTGGTGCTCGCGGCGAGCGCCTGCGAGACGGCGCGCATCCTGCTCAACTCGAAGAGCAGGCTGTTCCCGAACGGGCTCGCCAACTCGACCGGACTCGTAGGCAAGTACCTGATGGACACGGTGGGCGCGGACGGCTCTTCCGGGTTCCTGCCCATCCTCACGGACCTGCCTCCCCACAACTGCGACGGCGTGGGCGGCATGCACCTGTATATGCCCTGGTGGAATTACCAGAAGCAGTTGCGGAACCAGTTGCCGTTCGCGCGCGGCTACCACATCGAGTTCGGCGGCGGGCTCGACATGCCGGGCCCGCACTTCGGATACGGCACGGAACGCTTCCTGGGCGGGGGATACGGCGTCGAGCTGAAGCGCGGCGTGCGCAAGCTTTTCGGCGCCTTCGTCGGCTTCTCCTGCCGCGGCGAGATGATCCCCAACAAAGACAGCTACTGCGAAATCGACGAAGACACAGTCGACCAGTGGGGCATCCCCGTGCTCAAGTTCCACTTCAAGTGGACTGACGACGAGATCCTGATGGCCAAGCACGCGCGCGAAACTTTCCGCGAGATCATCGAGACCGCCGGAGGCGAGGTCCTCAGGACCTTCGGGCCGGAGGACAACTGGGCCATCTCGCGCGGCGGCGAAATCATCCACGAGGTCGGCACCACGCAGATGGGCGACGACCGGAGGAAGTCGGTGCTCAACCCGTATTGCCAGGCGTGGGACTGCAAAAACCTGTTCGTGACGGACGGCGCGCCGTTCGTCAGCAACGCAGACAAGAACCCGACGCTGAGCATCATGGCTCTCGCCTGGCGCACGTCGGAGCATATCGCCGACGAGGTCAAGAAGATGAACGTGTAAAGAAGTCGTCAGTTATCAGTTTTCAGTTTTCAGTTATCAGTCAAGACCAATCCTCATGGCTGATGACTGGAAACTGACGACTGAGAACTTCCTTTGAGGACATTATGGCTGAAACCAAGAAGAGAGAAGTTTCCGCTGAACGCGACGATGGAGCGGTTTCCGAACCCCGAGCCCCGAACCCCGAACCCCGAGCGGTCTTGAAGCGGCGCGACTTGCTGAAGGCCATGACGGCGGTCCCGGCGGCCTTGGTGCCACTGGCGTCCGCCTCGGCAATGTCAGCCACGACCGTGCCGAAGTCGACGACCGGCGAGGCCGCGCAGGCCGCAGCTTCCAGCGCTTATCAGCCCAAAGCGCTGAACGAGCACGAGTGGAAAACCGTCCGCGTGCTGAGCGATATCATCATCCCCGCGGACGACCGCAGCGGCAGCGCCACCGAAGCAGGAGTCCCCGAGTTCATCGACGACTGGCTCGACTTCCGGGGCGGCGGTCAGCTCACCGCCATTCGCGGCGGCTTGACCTGGCTGGATATGGAGTGCAACCGGCAGTTCGCTCACGATTTCGTGGATTGCTCGGAAGCGCAGCAAAAACAGATCCTCGACCGCATCGCCTACCCCAAGACCGCTGCCCCCGAGGACGCCGCCGGCGTCGCTTTCTTCAACCACTTGCGCGGCCTGGTGGTGAGCGGTTTCTTCTCGAGCAAGATGGGCGTCAAGGACCTGCCGTACTTGGGAAATCAGATGCTGACCAGTTGGGAGGGCTGTCCGGCGAGCGTGCTGGCGAAGCTGGGAGTGAGATCGAAAGCCTAGCGTTGGCCGCCGTAACGCCACCGTCTCGGCGGCTGTCGCTGAGGACGCCCCGCCTCAGAGCGCGCGGGCAGGATGTCGGCACGACAGCCGGCAAGCTGCCGGCGCTACAAGAAGAAATCGGGACTACTCGTAGCGCAGCGCGACGATAGGGTCGAGGCGCGCGGCTTTCAAGGCGGGCCACATCCCGAAGAAGAGGCCGATGCTGACGGCCACGACAAACCCGGCGCCGACCGACCAGAAGGGGACGCTGGAAGGAAAGTCCAAAAGCGTCTTGATCAGGAAGCTCAACAGGAAGCCCAGCAGAATGCCCAGCACCCCGCCGGACCCGGTCAGTGTCATGGCCTCGAGCAGGAACTGCCAACTGATGTCGCTGCGCCGGGCGCCGATGGCCTTGCGCACCCCGATCTCCCGCGTCCGCTCGGTGACCGAGACCAGCATGATGTTCATCACGCCGATGCCGCCCACGAGCAGGCCGATCGCAGAGATGGCCACAGTCACCAGGGCGACGGTGCTGATGATGGAACGGAACTGGCCGATGAGCGCCTCGGCCGAAGAAATGCCGAAGTTGTCTTTGTCCAAAGGCTTCACGTGGCGCCGCCGGCGCAGCACCATCCGGACCTCGTCCCAGGCCTGGTTCAACTTGCCTTCGTAGGCCATGGCCAGGATGAACACGCCCTCCTTTTGCTGCGGGTAGAGCTTTCGGAAGGTCAGAAAGGGGATTTTGACCACCCGGTCGCTGCCGTTGTCGCCGGGGAAGGACTTGCGTTTGGCGATGGTTCCGATCACCTCAAAGCTGTTACCATCGACGGTGATGAGCTTGCCGATCGGGTCTTCGTTCAGGAAGAACCGCTGGACGACGTCCGCGCCGACCACCGCCACGTTGCGCCGGTGCAGATCGTCGATATCCGTAAAGAAATGGCCGTCGGCGAGCTCGTCATTGACGGTGGCAAAGTCCTCTGAGGTCGCCCCGATAAAGTTACCGTCCAGAATCTCCGAGTTCTTGTACTTGATGGTCGGGTTCGGGCCCCACACAAACAACTCGGTGGCCACCGTCTGAACCGAGGGGCACTCCTCTTTAATCGCCCCGGCGTCTTCCGGGACCAGCGGCTTCCGCATCCGCTCTTCCTTGGAAAGCCGCCCCACGTGGATGCCGGGGTCGAACTTGAAGATGAACAGCGTGCGCGTGCCAAAACCCTTGGCCGCCTCGGAGACCTGCGCGTCAAGGCCCGCGAAGACCGAGGCCACCACAATCACGGTGGTGGTGCCGATCAGCACGCCCAGGATGGTCAGGAGCGAACGGAACTTGTGCGTCCGAAGCGTGTCCAGGGCGAGCAGCAGGTTTTCGCGAACGTTCCCACGGTCACGGACCATGTTCAGTTCTCCGTCCTCAGAGCCTCAATCGGGTCGAGCTGGGCCGCCTTCCACGCCGGGTAAATCCCGAAGAAAAGCCCCACGGAGGTCGAGAGCGCGATTCCGACCAGGATGGCGCTCAGCGGCATCGACGATGTAAAGAAGTGGTTGACGATCCAACTGATGATGGCTGCGAGCAGTATGCCGATGACGCCCCCTGTCGCGGCCATGACGCCGGACTCAATCACGAACTGCCACAAGACGTCGCGCCGCCGGGCGCCCAGCGACTTGCGGATGCCGATCTCGTGCGTGCGCTCGGTGACCGAGGCCAGCATGATGTTCATGATGACGATGCCGCCCACCACCATGAACACGGCAACGATCCCGATGGTCGCGCCGAAAATCGTGCCGGTCAGGTCGTGCCAGGCCGACATGATGGTGTCTGAGGCGTTGATGCCGAAATTGTCCGGCTCCTTGTAGGGCACGTGCCGGCGGGCGCGCATCAGGGCCCGGACCTCGTCCTCCAGTTCGAACATCTGGTCGCTGCTCCAGGCCTGGACGTTGATGGCAAGCTGCGGCCGCGCCATGAAGTTCTTGGTGAAGGCGGTCAGCGGGACGTTGATGAAGTTGTCCTGGCTGTGACCAAACGCGGTGCCGATCCGTTTCGCCACTCCGACTACGCGGAACGGGGCGCCGCCGATCATGATCTCCTTACCGAGGGGATCGACATTCGGAAAGAACTGGTCAACCACGTCCTGCCCGATGAAGCAGACCTCGGCGCTGTGCTCGTAGTCGGACTCGGTGAAGTACCGGCCATACCCCACCTCCACCTGCCCGATGTTGATCATGCTGGGCGTCACGCCCTGAAAATCGTTGTCCTCGATGGTGTGTCCCTGATAGCGCACGCTGGGCGGATTGCGCATCCAGGAGCTGGCGCCGACGTTTTTGTAGCCAGGCAGATTAGTCCTCAGGAAGTCGTAATCCTCGATACGCATGGGCAGGTTGCGGCGCCGCTGCCGAAGCCACTCCTCCTCGCCCGTGGCCCATTGGAACTGGTGCACGATGAACACATTGGCGCCCATGTTGGCGATGTGGTCGGCAATGTAGGTGTTCATGCCGTTGACGATGGACATGACCACGATGAGCGTGGTCGTGGAAATCACCACGCCCAGCAAGGTGAGGAAGGAGCGGAGTTTGTGGGAGCGCAGCGCCTCGACCGCAATCCAGAAGGCCTCGCGCGCGGTCACCCACAGGCTGGTGTGCTCGCGGCGCGCGCGCTGCCTTTTCTGAACGGGTAGCTGGCTCATGAGTTTTCAGTTACTCAGTTTCTCAGTTCGTCAGTTCGTCAATTATTCAGTCGCCAGTCCTCGTTACCAAGGGTCGGAGTCTAGAGAGAACTGAAAAACTGAAGAACTGAGTAACTGACCAACTGACCTACTCTTTCACCTGATCTTCTCATCGCGCGCGATCTTGCCGTCGCGGATATGAATGATGCGGTGGGCGCGGGCGGCGATATCGTGTTCGTGCGTCACCAGCACGATGGTGTTCCCGGCCGCCTGCAGGCGATCGAGCAGATTCATGATTTCCACTCCGGTAGCCGAGTCGAGGTTCCCCGTGGGCTCGTCCGCCAGGATGATCGACGGGCTGTTGACCAGGGCGCGCGCGATGGCTACGCGCTGGCGCTGCCCGCCGGAGAGTTCGTTGGGTTTGTGCGTCATGCGGTCGCCCAGCTCAACTTTCCGCAAGGCTTCCTCGGCCTTCTGATGGCGCTCCTCCGCCGGCGTCCCGTTATAGATCAGGGGCAGCTCGACGTTGTGCAGAGCCGTGGCGCGCGAAAGCAGGTTGAAGGTCTGAAAGACGAATCCGATTTCCTTATTGCGGATGTAAGCCAGCTCGTCGTCGGAGAGCTCGCTGACTAGGCGCGCGTTGAGCCAGTATTTTCCCTTGGACGGTGTGTCCAGGCAGCCGATCAGGTTCATCAGCGTGGACTTGCCGGACCCGGACGGTCCCATGATAGCCACGTACTCGCCACGCCTGATGTCAAAGGTCACGCCCGACAAGGCATGAACCTCAGCCGCCCCCATGTCATAGGTCTTCCACAGGTCCTCGGTCTTGATCAGGACCCCGTCCGGCGGCGCTACGCTTTCCGGGACTGAATACGAAGCGACTTGAGAGCCCATTTTTTGCGTTTCACTTTCCCGTGACGAAGATACGAGTGATGGTCGGTCGGTTGGAACCCGGGTAACTGGAAATTCGAAGCTCGAAACTGGAAATTCGAAACCCGAGTCCCCATTTACGACGGAGTCGGGCCGCCACCCGGCGGCGGCGTCTTTTCGATCTTGACCTTGGTGCTGTCCTTGAGCGTTCGCAGCGCCTGGAAGCTCCCCGTCACGATCTGGTCCCCTGGCTGGAGACCCTTGACGATTTCCACGTCGGTCGTTCCCATGATCCCGGTCTCGACCTGAACGAACTTAGCCACGCCATTCCGCACCACGAAAACACCCTGCAACTCTTCCTTCTGCCGCTCTCTTTCCTTGGCCGACAGCGCCGCAGGGTCCTGCTTTCCCGCCGCCAGCGCCTTTCCGTTAGCCTTCTTCTCGCTCTCTTCCAGCTCTCGTCGCGTGCGAATAGTCAAGGCCTGAATTGGGATCGTAACGGCGTTCTGGCGGGTCGCGGTGGTGACTTTGGCGGTGGTCGAAAGTCCGGGACGCAGGCCGGGCGGCGGGTTGTCCAGCGTCACTACCACTTTGAAGTCCTTGGCCTCCTCGGTCGTGCTGGTCGTGCTCGCTGTGGTTGTCTGCCCGGTAGTGCGACTGACGGCGGCCTGGCCAATCTGCGTGACGCGACCCTTGAAGGTCTTGTTGGGTATGGCGTCGATGGTCACTTCCGCGGGCTGGTCGAGCTTGACGTTGACAATGTCGGTCTCATCCACCTTCACTTCCGCCGTGATCACCGAAAGGTCCGAGACTTGGAACAGCACGCTTCCGGTCTGGTTCTGGATGCCGGGGACCACGTTTTCGCCCATGTGCACGGGCAAGGAGGTGATGACGCCGTCGAGAGGTGAAGTGTAGACGGTTTGTGCGAGCTGGTTCTTAAAGCCGAGGAGCTGCGCGTGACTCTGGTGCAAGCGCGCCTTGGCCATGTCGCGATTGTAGGTCGCTTGTTGATAGAGCGCCTTGCTCTGCTCAACTTGCGCCTGAGAAGATTGCACGGTGGCGTTGGCCACTTCGTACGCGCTGAGGCTCTGGTCATACACCTGCCGCGAGATCAATTCTTGTTTGAAGGCTTGTTCACTTCTGGCGAAGTCGGCCTTCGCCTGTGTGAGTTTGGCTTGGGACTGGGCGAGATTGGCCTCGGCCGTTTTCAGATTGGCCGCGGAGGACGCCACGGTGGCCTCCTGCGCGGAAATGTCGGCCTCTGCGGTGCCAATCGCCGCTTGCTGTGCGTCCACGTTGGCCGTCTGCTGCACATTTTCCGTGCGCAGCAGCAACTGGCCCTTCTTTACCTGGTCCCCTTCCCTCACCAGGAGCTCGGTGATCTTTCCGTAGGAATTCGCGTTGACGTTGGCCAGCTTCTCCGGCGGGGGCTTGATTTCCCCGGAGGCCGTGACCACCGAAGCCAAGTCCTGGCGGGCCACCGGACCCACCTGCACGGACACCGTGCCGCGCTTGCTCCATGCGATGCCGCCCCACACCAGCGCGATCAGCACGACCGCGCCGCCGACGATCAACGCAATCTTTTTCCACCGCTTCATAACCCACTCCGTTTGAATCCAGTTGTACCGGGCAGGGGCGACCCGCTTGGTGGTCCCGCGCCAGCGCGCGCCCTGTTTAGTCTCGTGACCCAGTCACGCGTCACGGCGCGCGGATCGCCTAACCCCTCGAACGCACAATCTTCTTTCGACAGATGATCCAGCACGACGCCGGCCCGAAAAGTTGGTCGCCACTTAGATGCAGTAAAACAGGCTGGGGCTGCCCGGCCTTCTACCGACTCCGGAAAGTCACCGGCAACATCCAACCAGTCCAGCACACGACTTCCGAAGACCCGGCGGAGCCCGAGACCACCCACAACCCTAATACGTTTGACGAGCCCGAAAAGTTTCCGTTAGAGGGTTCTATTCGGCGGCAGGAGAAAATTGAGTGTCCACGCTTAGGACCGCCAACCGACTATCTAACGACGCGTCAAACTCCCCAGTTGGGGCGTTGTCTGTTTCGCTTCAGTGAGCGTCAAGTATTCTACCTGATCGAGGCTACGCCGAGCAACTGCCCAGGCCACCTTGCGGCGTTATTCGGCATCGCACAGTCCGCGTCGAGAATAGGTCTTCTCCAATAAACAGGCAGCCGGCCGATGCAAGAACAATTTCACCGGGGACTGGCACCGACCATGAAAACGTCGCTGGCGCGAAGCGCCTTGGGAGTGCGGCGGCTTGCCGCCGCTTTCCCGCGCCTGAGTGCGCTCGGGCGGAAGCGAGCTTTCCGTTGGGGCAAAGCGGGAGCAAGCTTCCGCACTCCAAGGTGCCTGCGGCGCAAGCCCACATCGACAATTCTTTGCCGATGCAGCCGCGAGAACTCGGTCGAGGCACAGGGGATGGGGCACAACAGCTTGACTTCTCGCCTTTTGAACCTTACAATTCTGGAGGTGTCGGGCCATGGGCTCACGAGTTGAGGTGTGGTTTCCGAGGCGAGCAATGTTAGTCGGGTCAGACCGCAGTCATTGGCGCCGCGAGATTGTGCTTCTAGTGTTCTCTCTGGGCTTCGGGTCCCTGGGCGTTGGAACCCTCGTCAACCCTCCTCTTCACGCGTCGCCCCCAAAGGAAAAACTCAGCAAAGAAGAAAAGCGCCGCGAGAAGGCTATCCGGAAAGAGATGGAGAGTCCTTACAAGAAGTGGCTTGACGAGGAAGTCCCTTACATCATCACCTCCGAAGAGCGGGCGTCCTTCAGGAAGCTGAGCACCGACGACGAGCGCGAGCAGTTCATCGAGGCTTTTTGGGAGCGCCGCAATCCCAGTCCCGGCAGCCCTGAGAACGAATTCAAAGAGGAATATTACCGCCGCATCGCTTACGCGAACGAGCATTATGCGTCGGGCATCCCGGGCTGGAAGACCGACCGCGGGCGCATCTACATCATGTACGGCCCGGCGGATGAGATTGACTCGCACCCGAGCGGCGGCACCTATGAGCGGCCGCCGGAAGAGGGGGGCGGCGAGACCTCGACCTATCCCTTCGAGCAGTGGCGCTATCGCTATATTGACGGCATCGGCACCAACATCATTCTCGAGTTCGTCGATCCGACCATGACCGGTGAGTACCACCTGACGATTGACCCCGGCGAAAAAGACGCGCTGCTCCACGTGCCGAACGCCGGTCTGACCCAACTCGAATCGATGGGGATGTCCTCGAAGGCCGACCGGTTCACGCGCACGGACGGCATGACCACCGGGAGGTCGCTCGGCGGCGAGCCCGAGAGCATGAACGAGTTCACTCGCCTCGACCTCTATGCAAAAATCTTCAAGCCGCCCGAGGTCAAGTTCAAGGACCTGAAAGCCGTGGTCACTTCGAGGCTTTCCACACAACTCCTGCCTTTTGACGTGCGCACGGATTATATCC
>QHZK01000157.1 GCA_003224635.1 Acidobacteriota bacterium
CGTGGATGCGCACATCGCGGCAGGAAAGGCCTTGACGAGTCTCGGCCGGCCCGCCGAAGCTCTCGCGCATTTGTTGGAAGCGGTGCGCCTCGATCCGCAAAACGAAGTCGCGCACTACCGTCTGGCTCAAGCCCACCGCAGGTTGGGCCGCGAACCAGACGCGGAGCTCGAGGAAGCGACTTTCCGGAAGCTGCGGGACTCGCACGAACCTGTCCGCGCCCTCTTTGAGCAAGTGCAGGAACGCCCGGTGATGCACCAAACCATCGGTCCTAACGAGCCCCAATAGCGCGAAAGGGCGCGCCATAATTCCGTTTTTTCAGGAGATTGTGTCCGGCACATCGAATTCGCGCCCGCTTTCAGTCACTCTTCTCCCCAAAGCTCAGGGGATTATTGAATCTGCGACCGCATTCACTGCCGGTCGCTTCCCGACAAGGATGGGACTGAGGGTCTTGGCATGCAGCCCCCGGCCACAACCAGTCTGTCATCTCGTATTGGGTTCGGAAAACGGAACACATCAGCTCAGAATTGCAGTCGCAACGTAAACTCCATGCGTCGCATCGTAACTGCGTTGGCTTTGAGGAATGTGCCTAACAAGCCCGTGATTTGGCCTGCCAAGGCGGAGTCTGTGACCGTGTTGGGCTCGCCCAGTGGAGCGTGGTTTAGGGCGTTAAAATTCTCCCAGCGAATTTGCAGCAGGGTATTCTCGCGGTTGAGAGGCGTCTTAAACCTGAACTCCCTCCATAACGCCCAGTCCGTCCCGATCATACCTGGCCCACGGATGCTGCCCCGCGCCGCGTTACCCCAGCGGCAGCACTGTATGGCTTGCCCCGGAAACTGAGGAGCCTCGAAGGCCGCCGGGTTGAACCATTGGGCCGTAGTCTGGTGGGAGGGGTAGAGGGGAACACCGGATATGCGGTCCGGTCTTTGTCCCCAGTCGGCATTCAGCGTGGCGCCGCTCCCGAGAATAGGCGAAAGGGCAAAGCCATCCTCCACGATCGTTACCCCATTGAATTCCCAGCCGGCCAGCAGAGCCTTCTTCGCACCCGTAGCGGCGGAACCCCACCGCAATCCCGGCCCGTACGGCAATTGCCATTGGTGGGTCAAGGTCCAAACCGCCGCTCGATCCTGATTGTTGCCGACTCCATAGGATCCCTTCCGATCATAGGGATTGGTAGACTGGTCCCCCCATGAGAAACCGGCAATCTCATGGTCGAGAGCTTTGGACCACGTAAACGAAGATGTGATGGAGTAGCCGCTAGAGAAGCGCTTATCCACAATAAATTGCATGGCGTTGTAATTGGAATCCGCGCAAGTACAGCGGCTACCGATCCCCTGAGGTAAGCCGTACTCTTGGTAATAGGGACGTCGACCCAGAATGTCGCCGGGGCCGATATTCGCGGCGTTTATGTTGGGATTCCATGCTAGATTGGTTCCCTTATTTCCGATGTAGGCGAGGGAAACCTTCAGGTCCCGGCCAAACAGACGCTCCACCGCGAGATTCCATTGATCGACGTGTTCGGTCTTGGTAGACGGAGGATTATAAAATATGCTGACGCCCGGAGGCGCCTTCAAATGGCCCGACGACGGAGCGTTAAAGGGCGGAGGCGGGGGCGCTCCTTGGTCGAGAGGGAATATGGGCTGATAGATGTTGGGCTGGAGAACACTTTGTGTTGGTGCGATGGGATACTCGATCGACAATTGCTGAAACGTACTGGAGTAGTTGGTTGCAAAATAGCTCCGTCCGAGGCCAGCCCGGACCACGGTGTTATCCGTGAGCTTATAGGCTAACCCTAGGCGCGGCGCAAAGCCTTTGTGATAGCCCTGGACATTGGCCGTCTTCGAGACGTCCCCAAGATTGGCCAGAAGGAGGTCGCCAGTTTTGGGATCAAAATTAGAAAGGCCGCCCTTCAGGTCGGTTTCGTCTGGACCGAAATAGTCCCAACGCAGACCATAATTAGCTGTCAGCTTGGGAGTCACCCGCCAGACATCCTGCCCGTAAAATGCGTCCCTCCATTGTCTTTCGTGGGGGATGAAGTTAAAGACTCCGCGCAGAAAGATGGAGGGCTCGCCGAGCTCGAAAGCCGCCGCTCCGATTCCAGACCCGGCTACGCCCGGGTTTGCGGTAATCAGTTGGCTGAATTCGAAGAACCCGTTCGTATGGGCATTAATGGTGAACAAATCCTCCATGTTCCGGCGGATGTCCGTCCCCCACCGAAACTGATGGCGCCCCATCATCAAGGTCCAATTGTTCACGCCTTCCCAGATGTTAATAATGTCCAGGCGAGGAAGTGCCACATTGTTTGGGCCGGGTCCCTCTATAAAGTTACCCAGGGGACCGTCAATCACAAAGCCAGCCAGGCCGCCCGTTATTTTGCCGCCGAGGTTGAGACCCTTGATCCCTACCTCGTCGTTGGTTTTCAGGTTTGCATCAGTCTGATAACCCAGCAGATGCCAACGTAGGAGGCCGCCGCGGAACTCCGCCAGTAAGCTGGGACCAAAGGTATGGGTGTAGTTCAACGCCACACCGTCATCATAGGTGGGGACTGCTTCAGAGGCGAGTCCGCCGACCGGCGGCCCTCCCGCTTTGATCCCAAACAGCGGCGGGTTCAGCAGGAACGAATACAAGTACGTGTTGCGCACGAACAACTTGTCTCTGTCAGAAATGTTCCAATCCCAACGCGCGTCGAATTGGTCCGTCCTGAACAGCACCTTCCCGTTGCCCACATAGTTCAAGTCAGTGCCCTGATTGATGTTGGCGCGCGGCAGTAGACCGATGAGATTTTTGGCAACCGGGCTGATCCTGTTAACAGGAATTATGTTCAGGCAGGGCGTTGGGCTCGTGCAAGCAGGATTATAGGAAGCATCGGCCGAGTTAGAGGTGGCAAAGATCTGAGTTCGCCCCGTGCCATCCGGATTTCCCGTCTGTGGATCAAAGATTGGATTCGTCTGTGCGACGGCGCTAAAATCTCCATTTCGCCAGGCATCATTGAGCACTGTGGCCTTGAGCGTAGCTCCTTGCCTCCGGCGCAACAGTTGATAGTCCCCGAATATGAACATCTTATTCTTCCGCATGGGACCTCCCAGGCTAAACGCACCCTGGTTCTGGTTGAACGGAGCCGGCCCCGTGCCTCTACCGCTGGGCCCCGTACCAGGAATTTTCTCGGTGAAAGGATCGGCCGCAAATGTCGCCTTGTTCATATTGGTCCACCACAACGAGCCATGTATTTCGTTCGTCCCCGATTTCGTTACGTACTGAGCGATCAATCCCGCCGAGTTGCCGAACTCGGGATCGTAATCGCCGGCAGACATCTTTAGTTCTGAGACCGAATCTTGATTGGGCACAAACACAATCTGATTGCTAAAACAGCAAGCCGTGTCCGTGATTCCGTCGATCACGTATTCGTTAGCGCCGAACCACATGCCGTTAACCGTGACAGAAGTCGCGCCGCTCGGGGTTTCGCCTTCCCCGATTTGAAGGACGTTCTCGACCGCTCCCGGCACGACGTCAAAAAGCTTACTCAGATTGTGTGCAGTGACCGGGAGGGCCTGAATGGTCTGTTCGTTGATGTTTCTGGCGACGTCGGTCTTCTCGCTCTTCAGGAGCGGGGGTGCTGCGGTCACCGAAACCTGCTGGCTCACCTCTCCCAACTCTAGTTTGGGATCGATCCGCACCGTGGAGTCAACCTGCAGAGTGACGTGCTCCTGAATAAAGCGTTTGAATCCTGAGGCCTCCACGGTCAGCTTGTATTCACCAGGATCGAGATGGGTGATGTTGTACAAGCCGACGGAATCCGTAAGTCCTTTGGTCACGATGCCGGTCCTCACTTCGGTCACGGCTACGTTTGCGCCTGGAACTGCTGCCCCTGAGGGGTCGCTCACGTATCCGCTAATCGCGCCCCAAGTAGCCTGAGCCGATGCGCTGGGCGCACCCAGAGCCACAAACAGCGCGCCGCTGAAAACCAATGCTAGCGCCTTTTTCATGGTCACCCCCCTTGACGTGTCGTGATCGAGAGTGCTCGTGGCCCGACGCTCCGGAGACCGTGTGACATCTCAATTTCCAGAATCTTCTTCACGAGCTAAAGGAGTTCCGCTCAGCAGAACGTCATTCTCAAGCGCCGGGCGCGGGTTGTCAAGAGAAATTTAAACGTTTAGCACGCGGCAAAAGAAAGCCGCAAAGCTCTGCTCGGATTTCCGATAAGGTTTCATCGGACTTGATTCCAGGCCTATTGTAGAGGTGAGGAGCGCGTTGTAGAATTAAATAGGGGTCAAGGGGGCCGGTTCGGGCGGAAGGCAAGTGGCTGAGGGCTCTCATATCGTTTCACACGCCACCCAAACCGCCGGATGCCCCGACATGGTTCCCCTTTATCTCGCGCCGGAAGGCGGAGGTCGCTCCGAAGAGCCGACAACCGGGCAGGTTGAATATTGCTCACGATCAAGGATGTAGCCAGGCTGGCGGACGTTTCTATCGCGACTGTCTCCGCGGTCATGAATGGCAAGGGAGGAGTCAGCCCCGAACTCGCGCAGCGAGTTCAGCAGGCAATGGAGGCCCTTGATTATCATCCGAACCAAGTGGCGCGCAGCCTAAAAGTTCGCCAGACCCACACCATCGGCATGGTAATTCCAGACGTAACGAATCCCTTCTTCACTGACGTGATGCGAGGGGTAGAAGACGAGGCAAGGCGCAACGGCTATTCAGTCATCTTCTGCAACGCCAACGAGGATCCGGAACTGGAGCGTCGTCAGCTCAGCACGCTCTTCTCGCGGCGCGTCGACGGAGTGTTGCTGGCCCCCACGGACTCCCTTGCCGCGCAGGATCGCTTGACTCGACGGCGTTTCCCTTTGGTTTTCTTCGACCGCATCCCAACGGACTTTTCGGGCACGGCAGTGGTCACCGATAACCTTGAGGCGTCGCGAGAGGCCGCGCGTCACTTAATCGGCTTGGGTCATCAGCGCATCGCCGTTATTGCAGGCCGGCTGAACCTGTCGAACGGGCTCAAGCGGTTAGAGGGTTTCCGGCAGGCCTTGCAGGAGGCACACCTGCCACTTCGGGAGGAATACCTTCGCCGCGGGGACTTTCAACTGGAGGGGGGATATCAATGTGGGTTGGAACTGATGGGGCTACCTGACCCACCCAGCGCGATTTTTTGCTGCAACAATAAAATGACGCTCGGCCTGATGCGCGCACTGGGAGAACTTCGCATTCCCTGCCCGGAGCGCGTAAGCGTCCTGGGATTTGACGACTTCGACTGGGCTGCAAGCTTCAGCCCGCGACTGACAACCATTGCCCAACCTGCCTATGAGATGGGGAAGACGGCCGTGGAGTTACTTCTGAGCAGGCTTGGCACCCGGAAAGGAAGTCCCGGCGGCAGCGAGGATACGATCGTGACCCTCAAAGCGGCGCTGTGCGTCAGAGACTCAACAGCCCCGCCTTGTACAGCTCCGCTGACCGGGGGTGGATTTTCACCATAAGCATCGCTCGAAAGTCGAGCGATCACTCTTGCAGGTGCTAACTTAAGCAGAAGACTAGGGAGTGCGCGATGCGCAAAAGGAAAGTGGGGCTGCTCACGTTCTCCGACGGGCGGAAGTTCGCGCACGAGATGCTTCGCGACATGAATCTGGATTTTCAGAATAAGTTTCGGCAACGCCTGGAGGCCACGGGCGAATACGAAGTGGTGGCCGGCGAGGAAATCGTCTGGCACCCGGAAGTGGCCAAGCGCGAAGGGCGGCGCCTGCTCCAAATGGGCGTCGAGGCAACAATCCTGAATTACGCCGTCTGGTGCTTCCCTCACCTGACGCTGATCGCCACGGAGTTCGCGCCCGGTCCGTACCTGATGTTCTCCAACATTAACCCTGCCTATCCGGGCATGGTAGGAATGCTGGCGGCGGCAGGCGGCATGGATCAAGTCGGACGGGCCCACGCTCGTGTACAAGGCGATATCGGCGATCAAACGGTCTTCCAAAGGGTCCAGGAGTCCCTGCGCGCCGCCGTCGCGGTCAGCCGGTTGAAGGGAGAAACCTTTGGGCTCTATGGCGGCCGGCCGATGGGGATGTACACCGCTGTCGCCGACGCCGACCAATGGAAGCGCGACTTCGGCATCGACGTCGAGCACATCGACCAGTACGAAATCATTCGCCGCTCCGAACTCGTCGCCGACGACAGAGTCGAAAACGCGTTCAACTGGCTCACCAAGCTGATCGGGAAGAATATCCATTACGACGGCAAGAAGCTGACGCCGGATCTGCTCAAACGGCAGATCCGCACCTATTACGCATGCGCGGAGATCAATCAGGAGAAGGCCGTCGACTTTTTCGGGATCAAAGCGCAGCCTGAACTGACCGACAACTTTACCACGGAAGACGTCATCGATGCGTTTTCCAATGACCCTTACGATTTCGACGGCGCCAAGGAGCCGATGGTTTGCGCCACGGAAGCCGATATGGACGGTGCGCTGACCATGGAACTCTTCAAGCACGTGACGGGCGAGCCGGTGCTTTTCGCCGACGTGCGGCACTACGACGCGGGGGACAACTTCTTCGACCTGTGCAACTCCGGCGCGCACGCCACGTTCTTCGCGGGGCGCTCGAAGCGACCCGAAGACAATCTGCCCAAAGTTCACTTGTGGCCGGAGGTTTTCTACTTCCCGGCAGGCGGCGCCTCCGTAATGCACTTTGCGCAGCCGGGCGAAGTCACGCTGGCGCGTCTGACGCGCAGGAACGGAAAATACTGGATGGCGATTGTACCGGCAGAATTCATTCTCTTTGATGAGAAGAAGAACTGGGTAAAGGCGGAAGCCACCACAAAAGAGTGGCCGCACGCCTTCGCGCGCCTAAGGGTCTCGGCAGACGAGTTTCTCGCGACTTACGATTCAAACCACATTCACGGGTGTTACGGAAACTGGGTTAGGGAGTTAGAGCAGATTGCGAAAATCCTTAGCATTGACTACCACGTGTACGCGTAGCCCTTTTAGGCTAGGACCTGCTCGCCGACCTGGGGTTTATCCGACCGGGCTGGATTGCTGGCGCAGCCTTTCGGGTTTGCCTTTACTGCCCATGATCTTTCGCAGGTGTGGGCAGGTGTGGTCCTTCATACGCGGGGCTCCCTCTCTCAGCGAGTAGTACTGAACGTGCCATCGCAGGGGGATGGGCTGAAGCTGAGGCCAGCGCCGGAGGTCCGGTCTTGAAACCTGCACGTCCTTCACCTGAGTGGTCATGTCGCTTTGCGACACTCGCAAAGCATGAAAATACATGCGAGTCGGGCTTATGATCGACTTGGCCTGCGCGGGATG
>QHZK01000158.1 GCA_003224635.1 Acidobacteriota bacterium
TGCCGTGGGCGACGGCGTTAATCACCGACTCGTGGACGGCCATTTCGATCTTGTGCTGGTCCTCCTCGTCGAACCCGAGGGTGGTCGAGATGCGGTGCGCGATGTTCTCCGCAACGTCGACGCTTCCGAGCGTGCTTTCGAGCGTCACTTCGGTGACGCCAGCCTTGGCGCTCATTTGGGCAGATGTAAGAGCAAATCCCACCCCGAACTTACAATACAGGCGACAGAAAGTCAATGAACTGCAAGGAGGTAGCGGTCAGTTTCGCTGGAGCGGCGGTCGAAGCCCTGCCCTGTAAGGGACCGCCGAACGGCGCTCTGTAAGGGATCGAACGGCGCTCATAGCAGGTTGCTGAAAAACCCTTGAAGCCTGTCATTCTGAGCGTAGCGAAGAATCTAAGTTCTTGATTTCAGGGCACTGCGAGATGCTTCGCTTCGCTCAGCATGACAGTTCGGGCACTTTTTCAGCAACCTGATAGAGCGCCGCTACAGGGAGGGGGTTCACCTGACCGGAGGCGAAAGGAAACGGTTACGTGCGATCAAGCGGACGCTCGGGCGGGTTACGCGAACCTCGATTTCGTGGAACTTGCCGTCGGCGGAGAGGGGCGGAAAGCCGAGCACGTAAGAGTTGCGCGCCTCGTTCGTCAATTCAGGAAACGCCCGGTCGAGGCCCTTGCGGCGCTGGACGTAGGCGATATCGCCGCCGGTTTCGCGCGCCACGCGGCCCAGCAGGTCCCTGCGTCTCGCCGCCCACCCGCTCCCGAAGCTTACGGCGTAGACGGTAACGTCGGAAGCCGCCAGCGCCTCCATCACGTCGTCGTGCGGGATTTGATTGTCGGAGCCGTTCGCCCCATCGGAAAGGATAACGACCACCCGGCGATGTCCCGCCGGACGCGTTCTTAGCTGCTGGGCGGCGGCGTAGAGCGCGTCGTCAATGCGCTTGCCGATGCGCGCGGCGGGGACTGGAACCGTCCCGGGACGTTCAACGTTGACGCCGTTGATGGTGGGCGGGTTCCCGAGAGGGCCGCCCAGGATGGACGGACCCGCTCCCGTTCCCGCCGGAAGCGCCCTCTTGGCCGCCGCCACCAACAAATCGCCTTGCGTGGTGAAATCTTGGACAGGACGAATGGTGTTGTCGAAAAGGATCAGCGCCTGTTCGTCATCCGGAGCGAAGGCGCCGCTAAGGACTCCGAGCTCCGAGCGCACGGCGTCCACCGAAAGCTCCGACATGCCGGTGTCGATCAGAATGACCGCCGAGAGGGGCGTCGTCTCGTTCGAGAAATACTGGACCGGCCTGGCGTGGCCATCTTCGAAGACCTTGAAATCGTCCTGGGAAAGGTCGTCCAGCAGCGCTCCGTGACGGTCCTTGACCGTCACGGGCACAATCACCAGGTGGACGTGCTCCTTGATGGTGAAGTCCGGTTTCGGCCCGTTGCTCTGAGCTTGGCCGGCTAAGGCGCCCGCTAAGGTGATAGGCGCGCCCAAAGGCGCCATGAGCTCCCACAGAGCTACTCCGACGGCGAGCAACGCCGCCAGCGGAAATGCGACCCCGATCTTCCGTCCGAATCCGCGCATCACTGTGTTAGATGCACATTATAAGTCGTCTCGACCTCGATTCCAAATGGTGGGGAGCGCCTTCATGGTGCTCCCAAAAAGGAAGAACGGAGGGATGAAGGCCCTCCCCTACAGGCAACCGTCGGTTGGGAAGAATCGTGTACGCGAGCTCGCGCCCTTGCATCTAAGCGAGGAGACTGGGGGAGTGTTCGTACGTCGTCAGAGAGAGCGCCCGCAGTCGAAGGCAGGCCATGAGGCTCGACCACGGGGTTCGCTCGGCCCACGGGGTTCGCTCGGCGAGGATGAGCGCCACCAAGTTTTCCCTGGCTGGCGTCCTGATCGGGACCGTGATCGGGGGCCTTGTCCTCTTCTTCCTCGCAATCTCGCCTCTCCGGAGTCAGGACCAGCAGAAGACGCCGCCGCCCCCCGGCCAGCCGCTGAAGGTCACGATCGAGGTCGTGAACGTCTACGCCGTGGTCGAGGACAAGAAGCACAATTTGATCCCTAACCTCAACAAGGAGGATTTCGAGCTTACCGAGGACAATACCCCTCAGCAGATTCGCTATTTCTCACGCGAGACCGATACGCCACTGACGATGGGCATTACGGTCGACACGAGTCCCAGCCAGCAACGCGTGTTGCCCCTCGAGCAGGAGCAAGCCAAGGCGTTCCTCGACCAGGTGCTGCGCCCTAAGGACTTGGCCTTTGTGCTCCACTTTGACATCGAGGTGGAGCTGTTGCAGGACTTCACGAGCGACCGGCAGCGCCTCGCGCGCGCCATCGACGAGACCGTGATCAACGGAGGCGGCGGGGGAGGGCCTCTGCCCACGACGTTTCCCACGTCGAGCATGGGCGGCGCTACGCACCTCTACGATGCGGTGTATCTTGCCTCCACCGAGCTGATGAAAAACGAAGTAGGACGCAAGGTCCTGATCCTGCTGACCGACGGCGAAGACCAGGGCAGCAAAGAGAAATTGAGCGGGGCGCTCGAAGCGGCGCAGAAGTCCGACCTCATCATTTATTCCATCGACATCAGCGATCGCATGTATTACCGGATGGCGGGTGTCGGTTTCAGCGGCGATTCAGTCTTGAAGAAGCTCTCAGAGGAGACCGGGGGTCGCGTCATCAAGGTCAACAACGCGCGCGACACGGCCGCCGCGTTTCGCCAAATCGCCGATGAGCTGCGCACGCAGTATCTGCTCGGGTACACGCCGTCCAATGACCGGCATGATGGGGCTTTCCGCAAAATCCGCGTCAAAGCGAATAACGGAGAATATAAGGTCCAGGCCCGCCGCGGTTACTACGCGCCGTCGGAATAGGAGTCAGGGTCGCGGAGTGGGGACAGTCTGAATTGTGGAAAGGGTAGGTGGGTTGGGCCTGAGTTTCGTCCTTCTGAAACCTGACACCTGGAACCTGACACCGTTACTGCGACGGCGCGAAGTATCCGTTCTTTGCCTGTATTTTAAGGCCTTTCTCAACCGTCTGGAGGGTGATGGCGCGGAAGGTTCCGTCGTGGGACCTGTTGCTCGAGACGTAAGCCAGGCTGTACTGGCTGCGCAACTGCCGCGAGATTTCCTGGAAGTTTGCCGCCAAGTCGCGCGCCTCAAAGGGGAAGAAAGGCTCGCCGCCGGTTTCTTCGGCGAAGCGCCTCAAGACCTTGTCGCCGCGCGTCGAGACGCCGCTGCGGTTGGTGCTGATGGTGTAGAGGACCACCTCGGCGCGCTGAGCCATTGACAGCGCCTCTTCGCGCGTGTGCTGGCTCTGGTTATCGAGGCCGTCGCTGATGACGATCATGACGCGCCGCAGATAAGGCTCGGGGGGCGGAAAGAACAGCATCTTCTCCTTGCAGGCAAAGTAAATGGCATCATAAAGGCCCGTGCCGCCGCCCGCCTGCAGGCCCCGGATCGCCGTGGCGAGCTTGTCGGCGTCGTCCGTGTAGTCCTGGAGTAGCTGCGGTTCCACGTCGAACGCCACCGCGAAGGCCCGGTCCTTCCCTGGACGAAGCGTCTCACTCAGAAAATCAATCGCCGCTTCCTGCTCGAAGTGCAGCCGCTCGCGGATGCTGTTCGAGGTGTCGACCAGAATTCCGATCCGCAGCGGCAGGTCGGTCTCGCGGCTGAAGTTGGTGATGGACTGCGGCTTGTTGTCCTCGAGGACGCGGAAGTCGTCCTTGGTAAGGTCGAGGACCATGCGGTCCTTCTTGTCCCTCACCGTAAACAGGACGTTCACCAGGTTGACCGGAACGTGGATGGTGGTTACGGGGTTCGGCTGCGCTGCGGGCAGGCCGGTTTGCTTCCCATCCTCGGTTTGCTTCGCATCCTTTTGATCGGACGCCTGACCCGACGGCGCGCCTGAGAGCGCGGGAGCAGCCGGATGCTGGGCCGCCAAGCTCGCCGCCATCGAAAGCAGGAGGAACACGCCTCCCCACATCCTCATGTTCCCGTCTCCTACGGAAAAATTATAAGAGTCGGCATAAGGAGCCGTCAACAAGCTGCGTTGGACGGTACACTGTAGCGGCGCTCTATGAGCGCCGTTCGGCGGTCCCTTCCAGGGCAGGCTTCGACCGCCGCTACAAAGGCTACAGCGCCAATCTTGACTAGGCTTTCGCCGGAGCTTAGAGTTGATGTAGTCCTTCCTGCGACGTATCCCGTAGAGGGAAGCAGCGTCAGGCTGGCCCAGGCTGACGAAGATGCCGGGCGACGGGTGCGGAAGAAGAGGAAATGACAGTTCTGGACGAGATTATCAACGCTCGGAGGCGGCGGTTCGAGGAGGCGCGGAAAAGCTCGCCGCTTAGTGAGGTCGAGGAGGCGGCAGCACGCCGTCACGAGCGGCGTGACTTTGCCACAGCAATCTCGGGCAAGGGTCTGAGCGTCATCGCGGAGCTGAAGCAGGCGTCGCCCTCCCAGGGTGTTCTCCGCCAGGACTACCGGCCTCGCGAGCTTGCGCAGGGATATGAAGCCGCGGGCGCAGCGGCGCTCTCCGTCTTGACCGAGGAGGACTATTTCCGTGGATCGCTGACGGACCTGATCGATGCGCGCGATGCCGTGAGCGTTCCGGTCCTGCGAAAGGACTTCATTCTTGATGACTATCAGGTGTACGAATCGGTGGCGGCGGGCGCGGACGCGCTGCTGCTGATTGTGGCCGCGCTGCCCGACAAGGAGTTACGCGGCCTCATCGGACTGTGCGAGCGCCTGCGGGTTCAGGCGCTGGTTGAGGTCCACACCGGCAAGGAGATGGACCGAGCGCTTGACGCCGGGGCGCGAACCGTCGGGATCAACAACCGCAACCTCAAAACCATGGAAGTGAGTCTCGAGACGTCGTTCCGCCTGCGCGACCGCATACCTTCGCGCTGCATCGCCGTCAGCGAGAGTGGGATCCAAACGGCAGCGGAGGTGCGGAGCTTGGGCGAAGTGGGGTTTCACGCCGTCCTGATCGGCGAGCATCTCATGGCGGCCCCAGACCCCGGTAAGGAGCTTGCCGAGATGTTGAGGGGAGCAGAAGTCAGAAGTCAGGAGTCAGAAGTCAAGAGTCAGAATTAAGAGCCCGCTGCAACCATTGGGCCGAGGTATTCTGTCTCCTGACTTCTGATTTCGGCTCAAACGGGGTACTGCAGAATTGATTGAGTGACAACCGCCCCTCACCCCCTTCCCCCCTCTCTCGCGAGGGGAGAGGGGAGAGAAGGTCTCAATTCATGCCCTCTCCCCTTGCGGGAGAGGGTGGTGCGTAGCGCCGTGTGAGGGGTTTGACTGGTCACTTTATTTGGTAGCGCTCATTAATGCCCACACGGGTCAAGATTTGCGGCATTACGCGGCTTGAAGATGCGCGGCTGGCGGTTGAGCTGGGCGCTTCGGCGCTGGGGTTCAATTTCTATCCGCGCTCGCCGAGGTATATTCCGCCGGCTGCGGCCTCGGCGATCATCCGGCAACTGCCTCCATTCGTCATGTCCGTGGGCGTGTTTGCCGACGAGACCGATGCCGAGCACCTTTGTGGCATTGTTCGCGAGGCTCAGGTAGGCGTCGTGCAATTGCACGGCCCGCGCTTCCCGCCGGCGAATGGGAACCCTGGTAACTACCGCGTGATCCTCGCCGTACCTATCCGAGACCGGCTCGAGCCGGAGCGATTCGCCGCGTCGGGCGTCTCGGCCTTCCTGCTTGACGCTTTTGACCCGGAGCTGATCGGCGGCACGGGCAGGACTATCGACTGGGCGCTGGCGCGGGAGGCTAAGAAATTTGGTCCGGTGATTCTGGCGGGCGGGCTTACTCCTGAAAACGTCGGCCAAGCGATCCGGCAAGTCGAGCCTTTCGCCGTGGATGTGGCAAGCGGCGTCGAGTCGGCGCCGGGGAAAAAAGATCCGGCAAAGCTGCGCGCGTTCTTCGCGGCAGTCGAAAGAGCCGACAGAGAGAAATCAGAAGCTAGAAGTTAGAAGCTAGAATGAATGAAACAACCTCGCGGGCGGGTGTCATCTATTCTAGCTTCTGACTTCTGGAGTTTTCGATGGTCAAATTCCATGGAACACCGGCAATCAACGCTTCGCTCCTGGCCCGACGCGCGCGGACGTTTCGGTGAATTCGGCGGGCGTTTTGTGCCGGAGACGCTGATGCATCCAGTCGAGGAGATGGAGCAGGCGTACGAGGCGGCGCGAGGCGATCCAAAGTTTCAGGCCGAGCTCGACCGCTTGCTCAAAAACTTCGCGGGCCGCCCGACGCCTCTGTTTGAGGCGCGTCGATTGGCCGAGCGTCTCGGCGGCGCGCGGATTTATCTCAAGCGCGAAGACCTGCTGCACACCGGAGCGCACAAGATCAACAATTGTCTGGGCCAGGGACTGCTCGCCGCGCGCATGGGGAAGACGCGGCTCATCGCCGAGACCGGCGCCGGGCAGCACGGCGTGGCGACTGCCACCGTGGCCGCGCTCCTGGGCCTCGAGTGCACGGTGTACATGGGCGAGGAGGACATGACTCGTCAGGCGCCCAATGTCTTCCGCATGCGGCTGCTGGGCTCGGAAGTAGTGCCCGTCAACTCCGGCGGCCGTACGCTTAAGGACGCCATCAACGAGGCCATGCGCGACTGGGTGACGAACGTCCATAACACTCACTACCTGCTCGGGTCGGTGCTCGGCCCGCATCCTTATCCCGTGATGGTGCGCGAGTTCCACCGGGTGATCGGCCAGGAAACGCGCCGGCAGATTTTAGAGGCCGCGGGCCGCCTGCCGGATTACCTGTTCGCCTGTGTGGGCGGCGGGAGCAACTCGATCGGCTTGTTCTATGATTTCATCGGCGACCCCGAAGTGAAGATGATCGGCGTCGAGGCCGGAGGCAGGGGCGCCAAGCTGGGCGAGCACGCGGCGCGCTT
>QHZK01000164.1 GCA_003224635.1 Acidobacteriota bacterium
CAAGCTCCGGCTTGCCTTGTTCGATGTCCTCAGGGGTGAAGAACCGCGAAGAGTCCTGGCCGATGATCTCCTCCGCGCGGTACCCCTTAATCCGCTCCGCTCCCGTGTTCCAACTGGCGACGCGCCCTTCCGGGTCCAACATGAAAAGGGCGTGATCCTTGACGCCGTCGACCAGCAGTCGGAGCGTTTCCTCGCCGTGCCGCAGCGCCTCTTCAACTCGCTTGCGCTCCGTGATGTCCCGAGCGATGCCACCTGTGGCGTAGACTTCACCCTCCGCGTCGAGCAGCGGGAACTTGTGAACAATGTTCGTGTGCGGACCGTCCTCCTGCAGGGACACCTCCTCGAATTCCATCGGAGCACCCGTGCGGAGCACCTGTTGGTCGTTGGCTTGAAACGCGGCGGCCTGCTCCGGCGGAAATACTTCGTCGTCCCTTTTACCCTTAATCTGTTCTCGGCTGACGCGGAGGGCTCTTTCGAATTCTTTGTTGACGTTCAGGTAGCGGCCTTCAACGTCTTTGAGAAAGTTCAGGCTGGGGCTGTTATCCCAAAAGGCGTGAAATCGCTGCTCGCTTTCATGCAACGCCCCTTCGGCTCGCTTGCGCTCCGTGATGTCACGGATGATGCCTGTAAAAAAGATGCCTTCGCTCGTCCCCCAGCTTGCCAGCGACAGCTCCAGAGGGAATTCAGTCCCGTCTTTTCTTCGTCCGGCCAGCTCGACTGTCTTTCCCATGACGTGAGCTTCTCCGGTCTCGAGATGTCGCTTGAAGCCCTGCTGATGGGCGTCCTGGAACCTTTCGGGTATGATTAGCGTGAGGCACTTCGCGAGGGCTTCGGCGAGCGTGTAGCCGAACATTCGCTCGGCGCTGCCGTTCCAATGGATGATGTTGCCCTCCTGGTCGGCCGAAATGATGGCGTCCTTAGCGGTCTCTGCCAGTGCCCGGTATCTTTCTTCGCTGGCGCGCAGCGCTGCCCTCGTGCGCTTGCGCTCGAACACCTCCCCGAGACGGAAGCCCAGCTTGTTGACTGCCTCAAGGAAATGAGGGTCAGGGTCACGGGTTTCCGGCGTGAAGAATTCGAAGACCGCGAAGAGCGTCTGACCGTATCGGATCGGAAAGGCGAAAGCCGAGCTGAGTCCCGTGTCCCGTGCCAAGGGGGCGCGCGGAAAGTCCGTATCCTGGGTCACATCGACGATCCAGGCCGGCGCATTGGCTTCCCAGACTCGCCCCGGGAGCCCCACGCCTTTCTGGAAGCGCGTTTCGAGGCTCCGCTTCCTGAAGGCCGCGCATTCAAAGTCGGCGTGAAACAGGCCGGGAGCAGAGATGAGAACATTCTCGCGATCGTCGAGCAGCCATGCCTGACCTAACTGCCAGCCCTTTAGTTTGCAAATTGTTGCGAGAGACCGTGAAATCGCGGCGTCAACGGTTTCGGCTGACCTGGCGCTCTCCGCTACCTCGGCCAGGAGGCGCGAGGCCTCCTCGGCCCGGGTCAACTCCTGGTTGGCTGCTTCCAACTGCCGGTTTGCGTCCTGTACCTCCCTCGCGCGCAAGTAGCCCTCGGCTTCCATCTGCTCGGCGCGCGCCCGCAACTCCTGGGTGAGCTTGTTCTGCTCGATACCTTGCTGTTTTAGACGGACGAACTCGGTGACGTCTTCGACGCGATGGATGATGTAAGCAATCTCTTTATCCGGCTCTTTATCCGGCCCGAAAACGGGTGAGTTGACGGGACTCCAGTATCTTTCCTCGAACCCGCCTCCCTCGGATTCCGGCTTGCGGATGTCGTATTTCTGCACCGCCATCGTATCCGAGACCTTGTTCCGCAGGACCCGCTCCAAGGAGGCCCGCAGATTACGGACACCCGTGGCGGCGGGATCATCGGGATTGTCCGGGAATACCTCGAGGATCCCGTGGCCCAAAATCTTCTCTCGTTTCGTCAGGGTGGCGCGCAGGTAGCCGTCACTGACAGCCACAATGTTCAAGTCCCGTGTCAAGACGAGATACAGGCCGGGCGCCAATTGGAAGAGGGTCTGGAAGTCAGGCGTTTGACGGGATAAGGATCGGGATGAGGATAATGAATCTCGCACGACTTTTCCTGAGCATCCTCGGCTTCGTGACGATTTTCCGAAACATCTCTTGACGCTCGCTTATCGGCTGAAAGGTGGGAGCGACGTTCCGGCTCGTGCGGCTCGACCAGCAGCCAAGCTGCCTCAACGCCGGACCCGCTTCGGGTCAGGAAGCCGTCGGGGATGACGGAAACACCCGAAGGAGCTGAAGAGCAATCCGCTCCCCTTTCGACCCTTAACGACCCTGGTCGCTCCGGCACGGGTTCCTCAAGCAGCGATCCCTCTCTGCCCGATATATCAGGCCATAACCGCGCCGTTCATTCTCCAACCGACCGATAACATCTATAGTAACAACTTCTGAGTAAATTTCAAGTGGAGAATAATTGCGGAATGAGAGCCGCCTGCCGGCGGCGAGAGGGCGGGTCTCTGGGAGCCCCTGCGAGATGAAAACGCTGAGGGCAGAAAAAAGTAACTGCTTTGTTTTCTTCGTTCCGCTTTACGGCGGGGTTCAAAACCCGCTTCCCTGCGACTAGGGGCGCAAGGGGTCGTGGCAGGGCTGGCCAGCGGCGAAAGCTGAGCATCCTTGACATTCGGCACGAACATGTCCCGGCCGAAAGCCCTCTACAAGCTACGCCTCGTCCAGCCGGTGCACGACCATCAACGCAAGATCGTCGACGCGAGGCTCGGCGGCGGCGAAGTCCTGTACGCTGCCGAGCACGGAAAACAGCGTTGCGCTGGCGGAAGGGGCGATTGCCGACCGGGTCGCGTCCACAAGCCGCTCCACGCCGAACTCTTCGCCCCGCGCATTGCGGCACTCGAGAATTCCATCCGAATAGCCGAGCAGCGTGTCGCCAGGATTGAGAACCGCGCCCCCGTTGACGAAAGTAGCGTCGGGAACTGCCCCGAGGACTGGTCCACCAGCGGAGAGCCATTCCACGGAGCCGTCGCGGCGCAATACAAGAGGGGCAGGATGACCAGCGTTCGAGTAAACGAGGTCGCCTGTGCATGCATCGGCCCAGGTCAAGAACAGTGTGGTTATGGGCGCCTCGGGGTCGAGCGAGGCAAGATGACCGTTGATCGCGGCCGCAACTCCTGCCGGGTCGTGCAGCGATCGGGCGAAGAGACGAATGAGACCCACCAGGTGAGTGAACCACATCCCGGCGCTCAAGCCTTTTCCGGCAATGTCTCCGAGACCCAGCACGGTGTGGACGCCCGTGTCAAAGGCCGTCAAGAAATCGCCCGAAGCGTGGCGCACAGGGAAGGTCTCACCGGCAATATCGAAGGCCCCGCGGCGAAGGCGGCGCGGGGCGCCCAACCTCTGTTGGACGTAGGCCGCTTCAAAGAACCCAAGTTGTAACGCGTCACGGTCATGACGCAAGGCGGCGATCTCTTCCTCCAGAGCGCGGCTGCCCGATGGGGCTGGCGCGTCGATCAGATTGGGGTCCACGTCAAGGGCGATCGCCCCTCCGTCTCCGCCGCGCGTCAACCAGGGCACACACGAACGGCGAGGCCGCTGATCTTCGGCGCGCGGCCTTCTTTCCAGCTTGTCCACTGCTGGCAGCCTGTTCACTGCTGGCCTCCACGGGCCGAGATCGACGATCAGCCGACGAATTTGTAGCCAACCCCATGAACGGTGAGAATGAAGCGAGGCTCTTCGGGCCTGGCTTCCAGCTTCTGCCGCAAGCGAACGATGTGCGCATCCACGGTGCGAGTGGTCGGAAAGTGATTGTAACCCCAAACTTCCTCGAGCAAGCGATCGCGGCTGAGGACCTCGCCCGGATGGCCGAGGAAGTACTTCAGAAGATCGAACTCCTTGGCGGAGAACTCGACGGGTTTCCCGGCGCGGGCCACTTGATGCGTGCGCACGATGACTTCGATATCCCCGAAGGCGTAGCGCTCCTGCTCTTGGGGAGCGGCGCGGGCGCGGCGCAGGACGGCCTTGATGCGGGCCAGCAGCTCGCGGATGGAAAACGGCTTGGTGACGTAATCGTCGGCGCCGAGCTCGAGGCCGACGACTTTGTCGACCTCCTGGCCGCGCGCGGTCAGCATGATCACGGGCAAGGAGGGCCGCTTGGCCTTGAGTTGCTTGCAGACGTCGAGCCCGCTCATCTTGGGCATCATCACGTCCAGCACTACGAGGTCCGGCGCTTCGTTCAGCGCGCGCCCCAGGCCCTCGGCCCCGTCGCCGGCGGTGATCACCTCGTAGCCCTCGTACTCAAAGTTGTCGCGCAAGCCGGCAACCATGTTGGGCTCGTCCTCAACAATAAGAATCCTGGTCATAGCCCTTTTGACCCTCCTCCTTCAACAAGTCCTCACCACGCTTCGTGAAGTCCGTCCGCCCACCCTGCGGACGGGTCAGAGACCCCCCTTCAGGTCCGCGCGGCGCCCGAAACCGCTACGCCGACGTCGCGTTATCTCCGCTTGCTCCCCCACTCAGCGGCAGAGCAATGATAAACTTGCTGCCTTGGCCGGGCGCGCTCTCGACCGAGACCTCGCCTCCGTGGGCGCGGACAATGTGGCGCACCAGGGAAAGCCCCAGGCCGCTCCCCTTCGTGTTGTGAACCAGCGGGTCGCCGACGCGATAGAACTTGTCGAATATCTTCTGCTGCTCGCCGGGTGGAATGCCGATACCGTGATCGATCACTTCAAGCTTGACCGAGCCGTTGTCGCGGTACAGCTTCACGCCCAGATACTTCTCATTTTGCGAATACTTGAGCGCGTTGTTCACCAGGTTTATGAGCGAACGCGCAATCGCCTCGCGGTCAATCCGGATACTGGGCAGCTCGCCGGAGATATCTTCCTCAAAGGCGAAGCCGTGCTGCTCGATCTGGTATCGGTAGGACTCGAGCGTGTTGTGCGCCAGCTCGCCAATATCGGTTTCGCGAAAGTCGTACTCTTTCCCGCCCGCCTCGATGCGGGAAAAGTCAAGAATGTTGTTGATGAGGGCAGTCAGGCGCTCGCTCTCCTTGCGGATAATGCAGTAGTATTCCTGGTATTTCTCCCGGCTGCTCAGGCGGCCCATCTCCAGGGTTTCCGCGTAAAGCCGGATCAGCGACAGAGGAGTTCGCAGTTCGTGCGAAACGTTGGACACGAAATCGGATTTCAGCCGGGCCAGCGCCATCTCCTTCATCACGTTGCGATAGGTGAGCAGAATTCCGCCCGCCAGGAAAAGGGAAAGGCCGCCCAGGACCAGGAAGCTGGTATGAGCGAAGTGCTGGCCCAAAGACGCCAAGGTGGTCCCTTGCAGTTTGATGGCGAGGGTCAGGCCGGGGAACGCCCCTTCCAAGTTCCGCTCCACCTCGGGCGCGCCCCCATCCCACTCGGCCGACTTCGCCAGAGGGTATGATTCGCCTTTAATATGTAGCATCATCACCGCGTGGCCACGGCCGTTCTGATCGCTCGGGGTCTCGGCGAGATTGCGGCTGATGAGGCTCAAGAGCATGTCGGGGAAAAAGCGGTCGCGCAGGTATTCGGCGTCGAAAACCATGCCACCGATCGTGGCCTCTTCCCCCGATGCTTGTGGCAGCCGGAAAAACGCGATCGACTCATAGCCGCGCCTGTCACCACGGCGTACCGTGTTGGCCTCGCAAAACATCGGCGGTTTCCCCTTCGAATCCATCTCCTGAAACTTCTTGACAATCCAGTCATAGTCGACCTTCATCTCTCCCGCCGTCATCTTCTCCAGCTCGGCGCTTTCGGTGCAGAAGTCCGGCTCGTGCATGCGCGCCCGCTGGGAGCGGAAGACCATCCCGCGGTCGGGGTTGTAGAAGAACAGGTGAGCGGCGTAGGGGTGACGCTCAAGGAGCCTGTCGAGCGATTCCGGACATGCCGCGCTGGCAGGCGGAAACTCGCGGCGCACCTGGTCCACCATCTCGTGAGCCTTCTCGCTCATGTGCTTGTCCGCGATGGCGAGGACCTGATAAAAGTCGCGCTGGATCGCAGCCTCGACTTGGCGGTCGCGCTGGATGGATCGAAGGTGTCGCACGCTGAAGATAATCAAAGCGGCAGCGGGCAACACCACCGCGAGCTCTAACGTCAGCACCAATCGAGTGCGCTCGTTCCAATGCCAGCGCTTTTTCATCGGAAACTCCCGCCCAGGTCCATCGAACTCGGTATAAACAGTACCGGAAATGACTGCCGGGTATGTTAATAATACGTAAAAAGACGTGAAAGGTTGTGAACTCCAGCCCACGCCCGCTGAACTCATCCGTCACCGCTCGCAGCCAGTTGGAGTCAACGTTCGCACGGGCTCGGAAATCACTCGACCGCTTGGGCGCCGAGTCCCGGCTTACTCGTATCTCAAGGCAACCATCGGATCGACCTTGGTCGCCCGGCGGGCGGGCAGGTAGCTCGCAAGGAGGGCCACACCTAACAGCAATGTGGATACTACGGTGAAAGTCATCCGGTCTGAGGGTTGCACACCATAGAGCAGGCTCGCGAGGAAGCGCGTCAGCGCGAGCGCCACGGCAACGCCGATGGTGACGCCGATCAGCGCCATGCGCGCGCCTTGGCCCATCACCAGCAGCATCACCTCACGCTTCTCAGCTCCGAGCGCAAGCCGGATGCCGATTTCCGGCGTCCGCTCCACTACCGAGTACGAAATCACGCCGTAGACTCCGACGGCGCCCAGCAATAAGGCCAGCGCCGCAAAAATTGCGAACAGCCACATCGTCGAGCGCGGCGCCTCCAACGATTCTGAAATCACCGCGCTGAGTGTCTGCATCTCACTCACTGGCACATCGGGGTTTATGCTCGCCACCGCCTTCCGTAGCGCTCCCGCCAGACTCTCCAGGCTGTTTGTCGTCCGCACCACGAGGGTCATCTCTGCGGGTCGCGGCACCCCGGCACGAGCGCCGCTGCCGTACGCTACGTAAACTGCCCCGTCCGCAAAGCCGGGGAGCCGGGAAGCGAGGCTGTATTCATTCACGTCCCCCGTCACTCCGACGACGGTCGTGGTCCACTCTGACTTCCACGCTCGCTTCAGGCGCTTCCCGATCGGGTCCTGATGCGGCCAGAACTTTCTAGCCGTCGACGCCGTGACCAGCGCCACTGGAGGCGCGTCTGGCGCCATGTCCGCGGCCGTCAATTCACGCCCGCGCAGCAGCGGAATCCCCATCAGCCGTAAGTAATCCGGCGTC
>QHZK01000598.1 GCA_003224635.1 Acidobacteriota bacterium
AGACCGACGAACTCCGCCATCAGCGAGATTCCCGGCCCGGCGGTGGAGGTCATGGCGCGCGCGCCCGCCCATCCCGCCCCGATTACCATGCCGATAGCGGCCAGCTCGTCTTCAGCCTGGACGATTGCGAACGTCGCTTTCCTGGTTTCGGGATCCACCCGGTAGCGCTTCATGTAGCCGATCAGCGTCTCGCAGAGCGAAGAGGACGGAGTGATCGGATACCACGTCACCACCGTGACGCCGGCAAACATGCAGCCCAGAGCCGCGGCCGAATTGCCGTCAATCAGAATCTTGCCTCGCGTCAAGTCCATGCGCTCGACGGAATAACGATCGGCCTTCGCCAGGTTCTTCGCTGCGAAATCGTAGCCCGCCACTACGGCCTTGAAATTCAGGTCTGCGGCCTTCGCTTTCTTCTTAAACTGCTTGCGCAGCGCCTTCTCGATTTCCTGCATGTCGACGCCCAGCAGTCTGGCGACCACCCCGACATAAATCATGTTGCGGACGAGCTTGCGCAGTTTGGCGTCCGGGCAGACCGGCGCCACGATCTTGTCAAACGGAACCGGGTAGAAAATCAGGTCGTCGCGCAGGCGCCTCAGGTTGAGTGGCTCGTCGTAGACGACCGCCGCGCCGGGCTCGAGGCCCCTTACGTCCTCTTCCGCGGTCTCAGGATTCATCGCCACCAGGAAATCGATCTCCTTGCGCCGGGCGATGTAACCGTGCTTCGAGGCGCGAATCGTAAACCAGGTGGGCAAGCCGGCAATATTGGAGGGAAACAGGTTCTTGCCGGAGACGGGTATCCCCATCTGAAAGATCGCCCTCAAGAGCACGCTGTTGGAGCTTTGGCTGCCGGAGCCGTTGACGGTTGCGACCTGGATGCTCAGGTCGTTCACAACACTCTTCCGCTCGGGCCCCGCCGCCTTTTCACTGACTGCGACATCCGTGGTTGCCATTACCGTCCCTCTATGATTGCTGTCCGAACCCCGCGCTGAGGGTTCGGCTGTTCCTTGAACCAGGCCACCTACTCCAGCGGAACCTTTTTCGAGGCGCCGACTTCGCGAAGGTCACCGGCGACGAGGCTAGGAGTAGCCGGGGGAGCGTTGCCCCCAATATCGAGTCGTTAGAGAATCAGCCCGGAGTCCTCAGCACGGCAGGACCCCCTCGACTCAGCGAATCCATTATATCAGAACGCGATGGCTTGGAGGTCAGAAGTCAGGAGCCAGAAGTCAGGAGTCAGAAGGCAGAAGTTGACCATCTGATGATTGCAAAATATAGGGACAGCCTCTTCTGTGGCGGCGAATGATCGCCACCGTCAGCCCCCATTCTGACTTCTGTCTTCTGACTCCTGACTCCTGAGTCTGATTGACCGTGCTGGCAACTGAACGCCATGATACACTGGCGCTTTGAAGCGCGGCAAGGCGCGCCGCCGCGGCTGTGGTTGTGGCGGCGTTCGGAGCCTGTCCTGACGGAGCCGAGGACCGCCGACCTTGGTTTTCGAGAGGCTCGGCGCTCACAGAGCGCCGCTGCAAGAGCGTGTCAGACTGACATGCGGGCACGCAAGCGACTCGCCGCAAATAAGCCGCATCCAATCAAGAGGCGCGGAAAGACAGCGAAATTCGATGAACAATCAGCTTAGCATTCCGATAGCGTTCCTGGCCGGGGTTGCCTCGTTTCTGTCGCCCTGCGTACTGCCGCTCGTCCCCGGATATATTTCCATGCCGAATCAATGGAGGCGCTGAAGGCCGGCGGAGGGGCCCCGCTCGTAGCGCGCATCTTTCGGAACTCGATTGCGTTCGTCGCGGGTTTTTCGATTGTGTTCATCGCCCTGGGGGCTTCGGCCACGTGGGTGGGGAACTTCCTGCTCTCGCAACGGACAGTGTTCAACATCGTAGCCGGCGCGATCATCATCATATTTGGGTTGCATCTGACCGGCTTGGTCAAGATTCCCTTGCTCTATCGCGAAGCTAGAGTGGAAACGGGCGCGCCGCGCCGCGGCCTGCTGGGATCGTTTGTCCTGGGATTTGCGTTTGCCTTCGGGTGGACGCCCTGCATCGGCCCCATCCTGACCGCAATCCTGCTGCTTGCCGCGCGCCGCGATACGGTGATCGCGGGGATGTTCTTGCTGGCAGTCTATTCGGCGGGCCTGGCGATTCCTTTCTTGCTGACGGGCCTGGGCCTGAGTCAATTCCTGAAGTTCTACGGGCGGTTCCGCAGGCACCTCCAGGCGGTCGAGATCGCTTCGGGAGTCCTCCTGATCGCCATCGGCGTGCTGATGGCGTTTAATAAATTCACGGTTCTATCTGGCTACTTGTCGTTTCTGAACCGGTTTACGCTTTAGGAGCAGCGGCGAATGACAACTGAAAAGAACGGTGACGAGTGACAAGCGAAGAGAAAGGCAGGTCGTGAGGCTGTGAGTCGGTTGTTGTTTTTGACTCGTCACTCGTCACTGGTCACTGATCGTTATGCATCCGATACTCATCCGAATAGGCTCCTTTCAGTTGCCGACCTTTGGCGTCCTGCTCGCCGCGGCCATCGTTCTGGCGGTGTACACGATTGTCCGGCTTGGGCGGCGCGAAGGGCTCGACACCGGCAGGCTGGTCGACTTCAGCACCTGGCTCCTTGTGGTGGGGGTTGTCGGGGCCAAAGTATTGATGATCGTGACGGACTGGCGCACGTACTGGGACCACCCGGGCGGACTTTTCAGTTGGGCCACGCTCCAAGCGGCGGGCGTCTACTACGGCGGTTTCCTGGCGGCCACCTTTTTTGCCGTCTGGTACGTGCGCGTCTACAAGCTGCCCCTCTGGAAGGTGTTTGACGTTTACGCGCCGGCCATCGCGCTCGGGCACAGCGTCGGACGGCTGGGTTGTTTCGCGGCAGGCTGTGACTACGGCAAGCCCACCTCCTCGTTCCTGGGCGTCGTCTTCACCAGCGCCTATAGCCACGAGGTGACGGGCGTGCCGCTGGGCGTCCGCGTGCACCCGACCCAACTCTATGAGTCGCTGGCGGAGCTGGCGATCTTCGCCATCCTGCTATGGCGATACCGCAGGAAGAGC
>QHZK01000165.1 GCA_003224635.1 Acidobacteriota bacterium
TACGAGTCCGCGGCGCGCAGCCTGCGCGAGGGGATGAAGGAGATGTTCACCCTGCAACGCTTGCAGATTCCCGAATCCCTGCACCGATGCCTGGCCACCACCAACATCATTGAAAGTCCGCAGAGCGGAGTCGAGCGCCGCACCCGCAACGTCACGCGCTGGCGGGATGCCGACATGGTGCAACGTTGGGTGGCATCCGCCTGGCTGCTCACCGAAAAGCATTTCCGACGGATCGACGGCCACGCGAACCTCTGGGCCCTGGCCGCCGTGCTCGGCCGGGCGAGCACCTCAGCCACGCAACCTTCGAAGGAGAAAATAGCGTAAGATGAATCCGCCGACCTTGCGAACCTTCAACTACGATCGGGACACCCTCGGGTTAGGGAGATGGGCGGACTGTTTCTCATGTTCAGTGTCTTGCTTTTCTTGGCCTCTCGCGATCGGGGACACAATGTGGCGATCATTGACGCCATGATCGTGGGGCTCGTTGCGCTCGCAATAACCCCTCTCATTTCTCTTTGGGCGCTCGACATCCGCAGACTCTATCCTGGGTACATCGTCTGGGGACGCTCTGTCGTACGGCTGGCGATAGCGGTCCTGCTTTTCTGCTTGAGGCCGAGAGAGAGAGTTGGAGGGCAAGCGTAAGGAAAGGAGTAGACTACATGAGCTTCCGCAAGATTTTCGTTGGCGCTGTCTTGTCCGTCACCCTTGTGACTGCGCTGGCGGTTCCGGCGCGAGCACAAGGGAAGACCGCGACGGTGAATGGCTACGTAGACATAAATCGAAATTAGGACACTACCGGACCGTCTGAAGCGTTGGCACCGTCTCCAAGAACTTGCCGGATTCCTCTAGCGCGTCCACCGCGCTTTGGCGTAGCGAGCTAAGCTCGATCGTCAGGGCCTACGAACCGGCGTCATTGTGACGTAATTTGTGACGTAACGCTGCCGTTGCTCGAGGCTTGGGCCGAACTCATCCGGCCGCCTGAGGAAAACGAGGACACGCTGTCTTAATATGGCCGAGCGGGAACTATCGCCTGTTGCGACCGGCCTGAATTCAACGATCGAAGTAAGATCCCTCAGGCTGATCACGTAGATTTGACGGCGTAGCCGTTACGTTCTTGCCATAAATTGTGAAGGTTGGGATGTACTGAGCGCGTTCGGCGAGAGACGAAGATCGACGAGATTCTTTCCCTTGTCGAGTCTCGCTTTCCGAACCCGTTCGGTGCTGCTCTTCACCGAGGGCGAGCCGCGCATTCTTCAACTGTTCGCACCCCCTAGCCGGGCACTGCCAAGAAGCCAGTTGCCAACTCTCACAGTGTGGCTGCCAAACATTCAGCGGCGCTAGCTCTCATCTCCCAGAAAATGGATTATGAGCAGCGTCAGATCGTCGGCTTGCCGGTGGCCATTGCAGAACCCGCTTACGGCCTGCAGTAGACTCTTTTCGACTTCTGCAGCCGACCGTTGCCACTGACGGCCCGCCCAATCCAACACTCGCGCGGCACCGAAAGTCTCTCCCCGAGCATTCTCGGAATCGGTGATGCCATCGGTGTAGAGCACCAGCAGGTCGCCCGGCTCGAGTTGCACCGTGGCTTCCGGATAGGAAACGTTGTCCAGCAAACCCAGCGGAACGGTACCTTCGGTCAGCTCAGTAACGCGGCCGTTCGACTGGATCCACAGAGGCGGGTTGTGTCCGCCGTTGCTATACCTTAGCCGCCCTCGGCTCTCGAGGGTTGCCAAAAACATGGTTACGAAGCCGCTATCGACGGCCCGTTCCCGGAGGCACTGGTTTGCCGTTCGCATCAGTTCGGATAGCTCTTTCGAGTGCCTCGCCACGGCGTGGATGATGCCGTGTACCATGGTGGCCCGCAGCGCCGCGGCCGGGCCTTTGCCAGACACGTCGGCGATGGCGAGCAGGCAGAGATCGGGATCTAAAGAGACCAGATCGAAGTAGTCGCCCCCGATTTCGTAGCAAGGCACGCTTACACCACTAGCCTCTAGAAAATTGCCGCAGCATAGATCGCGCGGCAGCAGCGATTGCTGGATTTGTCGGGCCAGTTCCAGCTCACCGGCCAGCCGCTGCTTTTCCATCTCCGAGCGCTGCAGCCTCAGGTTTTCGAGGGTCATTCCGGTGAGCGAGGCCACGGCGTAAAGAAGCTTCTGATCGGAGGAAGTAAAGATGGGAGCCTGCCGCCAGCGCGCGAGGCAAATACAGCCTTGCGAGTTTCCACCGGTCGGCAAAGGACATGCCAGGAACCGGGCTGGAACCCCCGGACCGTCGATCCGGTATTCCTCCGGAAGCGCATGCGAGACGACCTGGCTCTGGCCACGGAAGCGCAAGGGTCCGAGCACCTCCTGGTTTATGCGGCCGGCAATGCCGGCATCGATGGCCACAAGGCAATTCTCAGGCAGGCGCCAACCAGTTCCGTCACAGAAAACGACCCACCCGCAATCCGCCCGCAAGATCTCGATGGCTTCCTGCACAGCGAGGGCGGCTATCTGGTCGCTGTCGACGAGGCTTCCGATCCGGGGCCCCAGAGAATACAGTAGACCCAGCACCTCATAAACCGCGAGAACCTCACCAGTCAGGCTGGCGACCTTCCGGCGTTCACGTTCGAGATCCGACCCGAGCTCCGACTGCATTGCGGGTGTCATGGATGTGGATCCAGGAGTTCGTGCAATTTCTTGCGAAGGCTGCGCGGCGCGTATGGCTTCGTCATGTATTCGTCGGCGCCAGCGCGATAGCCCTTTTCGACATCGCTAGCCTGACCCATGGCGGTCAGCAGGATCACGTAGATGTGGCGCGTGGCGGGATTCGATTTCAGTTCCCGGCAGACTTCCAGGCCATCTGTACCGCCCATCATCACATCAAGGAAAAGCACGTCCGGGAGTTGTTCTCGGGCCAGACGCAATCCTTGGTTGCTGTCCTCGGCAGTGATCACGTCGAAACCTTCTTCTCGAGCCACGTGGCCGACTGTCTCGATGACGTGCAGGTCGTCATCACACACCATAATCTTTTTCCGCATTCGCTCTTCCTTCTCCCACGTGAGCTTTGCCGGCATCCGTGAGCACGTCTCCTTCTGCCCGCAAGGGCACCGTGAAATAGAAGGTGCTTCCCAATCCGGGCTCTGATTCCACCCAAATCTCCCCATCGTGATGCGCCACGATCTCTTTGGAGATGGCTAGGCCCAGCCCCGTTCCGGAGCGGCCAGGGAATTTTCTGGGACCATCATAGAACTTGCTGAAGATACGTTCTTTTTCCTCGTGGGGGATGCCCGGACCAGTGTCCGACACAGCCACCGCGGCGTAACGGCCTGGCCGGGCGTCGCGTGGTCCGCTGCTCGTCCTCTCTTCGATGCGAATCCCGATCCGCCCGCTTTCGGAAGAGAACTTGATGGCATTGCCGACAAGGTTCGTCACCACTTGCTGGATGCGGTCGGTATCGACGCAGACCGGCAGGGGTTGAGAAGGGACAACATCAAGCCGGATTTGCCGGGTTTTGCCCAGAGCAACCAGGGGATTCACGGCTTTGGACACTATCCCTCGCAAGTCGCCGTGGACCATCGTCCAGCTCATCTCGCGTCTTTCAATTTTTGCCAGATCGAGCAGGTCGGAGATGAGCCGGGTGAGACGATCGCTCTCCTTATCGATGATGTCAAGATATCTCTTTTTCGTTGGCTCATCAAGCGGCGAGTCCAGCAGGATTTGGGCAAACGCCTTGATCGATGTTAGAGGGGTGCGCAACTCGTGCGAGACGGTAGAAAGGAAATCAGACTTCAGTTTGTCCAGTTCCCGAAGGCGCCGGTTCGCGTCTTCCAGTTCGAGCGTCCTCTCGGCCACCTTCCGCTCCAGATCGGCATGGAGGGCATTCATTTCTTCCCGGTTTTCGGCCAGGCGGTCGGCCATCCGGTTGAAGTTGCGGGCCAACTCCCCGACCTCGTCGCCCAGTTCCAGCCCGCCTTGCACGCGCTCAGAAAGATCTCCCGCCGAAATTTGCTGGGCCACGCGTGCCACGGTCTTCACCGGTTTGGCCACCCGGCTGGCAAGCGCGATGTTTACCATCAGAGCGATGAGTACCAGGAGCGTGTAAAGCAAGATGTGCTGAGGCGCCAGTTGCGTTAAGTCCCGGTTGATATCCTGCTCTGGGATGCCCGCCCGAACGTGGGCGGCAACCGTGTTGCCGGCAGCCAGTTCGAACATGGTATCCAGATCCGGGCTCATGCCGGTACCGGACGTTTTGGCGGGAGTCATCAGTTCGAAGAAGCGGCGCCCGGCGGAATCGCGGGTTCGTCTGAGTCGGCTGGTGATTCCGGCCACCGAGGGCGCGGGCCCTTGATCCGAGAGGTTCGGCGGTAACCCGCTTTGGGCCAGAACCCGGGACTCGCCGTCCAGGACCACGACGTAGCCGCTTCCCAGCTTGCCCTTCAGTTCGCGCACCAGGCGGTCGAGGTTACCCGGATCGCGAGTAATCGTGATCTGAGAGATGTTGGCATCAATCCAGTTGAGAACCTGCGCATCCACGCGCCGAACGTTCTGCTCATACAGCAAATGCTGAAGCTGGTTTACGGAGTACAGCGTCATCGCCAGCCACAACCCGGTAAAAATGCACACGGAGCTGACGACGAGCTTGCCGGTGATGCCTAGCCCCTTGCGCATACTTCACCTCTCCGGACTGCCCGGAGCCTGAACACTCGCGCCGCCGGGCGACAGGACGTCGGCAGGCAGGCTCGCTGGTATCAGGATGCCGAGCTGGCGAGCCACCGAAGCGTTAATCGTGATCAGGCGAGCGGGAGGCGGCTCGGCACGGAAGTCCCCGGCGCGCCCGCCTTCCAGAACGAGGCGCGCCATTTCACTAGCGCGCTGTCCGGCCTTTTCGTAATCGGCGGCCACGCTCATGAGTGCGCCAGCTTCCACAAAGGGAGGAGCGGGCGCGATGAGGGCAACCTTGTTTTTCAGGCTGAGTTCTACCAGGAGTCTGAAGTTGGAAACGTTAGCGATCACGGGATCCCACAGGAGACAAAAGGCGTCAACCTGGCCCATGATTTCCTCGATGAACTGCGCGGCCTGGCGCGGATCGCGCGCATCGCGGGAAATAAGCTGGACCCCGGGCCTCAGGCGGGCACGGGCCCGTCGGACCAGGTTGCCGCTGACCGGTTCGCTGTAGATCACGCCGATGCGTTTGACTTGGGGCAGGAGTCTTTCCAGATCGGCGAACTGTTGAGACAAGTCGACCTCCAGCCTGACGCCGCCGACATTGGGTCCCTTGAGGTCGTTCTTGGCAGGGTTGAGGGCGAGGCAGTAGAGGATGGGCACGTCGCGCAGCCGGGACTTGGCCGCCATGGCCGCTTGAGTCCCGAATACAACGACCAGCCGGGGCGGATCTTGGCGCAGCGTTTCGATTGTAGCGTTCAGCTCGCGGGGGTCCCCGTCAATGTAGCTTACGGCTACATCAGCCGCAGGGGCGAAGCTCTGTTTGAATCCGCGGGAAGCTTGTAGGTAGAAGGTAGCGCTGCGGTCAATCAACACGTATACATGTGCATCTCTCGGCGGCGCGGTAAAAGAGAGCCAGGGCCCAAGAAAAGGCGGAAAGCCAAGCAAGAGCAGCGTGAGCTTCCAGCGAGCGAACCTTGCCGGGACCCGCTTCCGCCGATGCTGGACTGCTTTCATTGCAATCCCCATCCGGAAATGCAGTCTCCTTTAGAACAACCCACACCGCCATCCCCCAATGCGCCCCCGGGACCCTGAACCATCAAAACCAGATCCTGACTGCGAACTGAATTCGCCGCGAAGGGTTCTCCAGAGGCAGGTCTCCGAATCGGGAATAGGTCCGATTCAGCCCGTAGTAAGCCTGCCCGAACACAGGATTGAGTGACCCGTCGAAGTTTGTGTATTGGGTCACAGGAACGGAGAGATTCGGGTGATTGAACAGGTTGTAGAATTCAGCCCGGAACTGCAATCGCACACTCGCACTCAGGTTGATGCTGCGCAACAGGGCAAAATCGTAGTTCCAGAAGCCCGGTCCCGCGATGGCGCCGCGTCCCAAGCTGCCGATGTGGCCCTGCGCCACTCGAAAGACATTCGGATCCAGGAACTGCAACCCTCCGGGGACTGCTCCCGCTTTGGCCGCCGCCCGCACCGTGCCGCCCAGGAAATCCACTCGATTGTTGGCGAGTTCGGCTGTCGGGTCAGGAATACCGATCACGGTAAGCGGAAAACCAGAGCGGTGGGCGCCGATCACGCTGGTCCTCCACCCTCGCAACAGCCGGTTTGGCCAGCGCGACTGGAACGGACGAGCAGGCAAGTCCCAGATTGCGTTCAACACCAGGTTATGCCGCTGGTCAAAGTCGGCGTTGCCTCGGTCCGCCCGCGCATCGAACTCGCGTGTGAGAGTGGCTAGAGCGAAATCGTCGGGAGCCGGGCCGGTGCGCGGGCCCTCGAAAAGATCGCTTTGGTTATCGATAGCATGACCATAGGTGTACGAAACCTGTGCCTGGAGTCCCCGGCTGAATCGTCGCCGCAGGCTCGCTTCCAGGGCTACGTAGTTGGAAGTCACAGCGTTGGACAGAAATGTATCGTCCGAGTAGTTTGGGTTGATAGGCTCCCGATTGATCGTGTCACGGCTGATCAGCTTCCTGCCCACTGAACCGATCTGGCCAAATTCGAGTAGGAGGTTCGGAGTGACCGCGTGCTGTATACCGGCATACCAGTTCTGAGCGTATGGAGTCCGCAGATTCTCGTCGAGTTGAACCACCTCCCCGAGCTGTAACTGATCCGGGCCCAAATTCGCCAGCATGGGCTCGATGGGAATGGCGAAGCGGGGCGTGCAAGCAGTGAAGGGAGAGCAATACGCCACCTGGAGGTAATTGCTACGGAGGTCCCGCACCGTGTCGAACACCCGGTCCACCGCCACCGAGTACCCCGCCCGCAGGACGGTTTGGCCCCTTCCGTGGATATCCCACGCAAGGCCGATTGAAGGCGCGAAGTTGAGAAAGTCGGGACGGTACAGGCGGTCCTTCAGATCGCCCGGATTCTGGTTCGTGGAGCGTAAACCCCCATTGGCCAGCCTTTCGTCGATCGTGGCGCCCGGCCCGAAATAGAAGTTCAGATCCTTGGAGCGATCGGTGTTGTGCATCACGCCGAAGTATTCGTAGCGCAACCCGATGTTCAACGACAGCCGCCGGTTGAGTTTGACGTCGTCCTGGATGAAGGCGG
>QHZK01000166.1 GCA_003224635.1 Acidobacteriota bacterium
CCTGTCAACTGCGGCGCGGCGACGCCTTTGTGTTGGACGAGAACTTTGAAGATGTTTCCCATGCTCCCCGGATCGAGCAGGCGTTTCAGCTTCAGCCTGGCCTGGAGTCTTTCCGCTTCGGTCTGGCCCTCATCGTAGAGGTCCGCAAACTCGGTCGGTTCGCCGAGCGCCATGAGGAATCGCTCCTGCGTGGTCAGACCCGCGCAATCGAGCCCGGCATCGCGTCCGGCATCGATGAGCGCGCTGAAGTTGACGTGCGCGGTCAGGTCCTGTTCGCCCGGAGCGTCGAAGAAATTTTCCGACGCCTTGTGCTCCCGATACGCCATCAGCGTTCCCCGCGAGCGGTCAACAGTATAGAGGCGTTCGGCGAGATCGCCGTAGTCAATGGTCACCACGAAGCCCCGGGCGAGCCTCTCCGCCACGGCGCGAATCCATTGGACTGCTTCGAGGCTTACCTCCGCTCGTTGGCCCTCTTCGAGCTGGTTCGCGTAACGGGCCACCGCAGCAGCCACTCGCGAGTCGCTGATCGGGCCAGGCCTTTCGCGCAGTCTCTCACCTTCAGCCGTCACATAGATTTCTTTCAGGCGGCCGCCCGAGCGCGTGACCACCGAGACGGGAAACGCATCCACAAGCTCGTTTGAGAAGAAACAACCCGTAACGGGTTCGAACTCTTCAAGTCCTCCCAGCACTCGGACCTTCACTGCTCGTGGGCCGTCATCGACCGTCGCCACCGCTTCGCCCGCCAAACGTTCGAGCAGACGGTCGCGCTGCCGCGGCCCGGGCTCGACGGCGAGGTAATCGAGCGCCGCCATGAAGTCAGGTCGCGCGGCCGCAACCCACGCGAGGAAGTCCCGGGCAAACCACCCGCGTCCGGCGCCCATCTCGACCCAAGTGAAACGGGCTGGCTTGCCGAGGATTTCCCACATCTCCGCAGCCTGGCGGGCGATCAAACGCGCAAAAATCGGATGGAGGTCTGCGCTGGTAAAATAATCGCCGCCCACGCCCGTCCGCTCGCGCCCCTGCATGTAGTAGCCGTGCTCCGGGTGATACAAGCACAGCGTCATGTAGCGCGCAAAAATCATCGGGCCCGAGCGACGCAAGGCGCCAAGCACTATCGCTTTAAGAGGAGTATTCAAGCCTTCATTTGCGGGTTGCGCTCAAACATCTCCACGATGAAATCGTGCAGGCAGTCGTAGAGAAGCTTCTGGAACGTCCAAGGAAACTGGCGGTTTTCAATCTCGCGCTCGTGGAGGGTGATTTCGTAGTGGTGCTCGACCCCGAAGCCCTCGCGCAAGTCGATCGATAGCAGCACGCCCGAGCCGGCCGATCGGGTCGAGAACCGGAACAACGGGTGCTCGTAGCGCGCGAGTTCTTGGTCGACTTTCTCCAGCAGAGAATCCACGTTCAAAAGGTTAGAGTGTAAAGGACGAAGTGCGAAGGATGAAGTGTGAAGGATGAAGCCTGGAGGATCAAGGATCGGCGTGCAAAAATGAAGAAGCTGCATCATCATCCTTCATCCTTTACACTTCATCCTTTAACCTTCTTCCATACCCTGCGCCGATTGCGCCGTCAGTTGCTTGTACGTGTCTTCAAACGTCTTGAGCGCAGCGTCGTCATAGAGGACGAAGTATATCTTCTCCAGGCTGCTGCGCGATTTCAGGTGTTCGAGGACTTCTTTGAGCATGACGCGCGCGCATTCCTCCAGGGGGAAGCCCGCCACGCCGGTGCCGATGGCGGGAAACGCGATGCTCCTGATGGCCTTCTCTTCGGCCCGCATCAAGGCGCTGCGCGTCGCCAGGCGCAGCGAATCGGCGGTGGTGCGACCGCCGAGCTTCATGCTGGCGGCGTGGATCACGTACAGCGCCTTGAGATTCCCTCCCGTGGTGACGGCGGACGCGCCCAAAGCGATGGGGCCGATGCGCTCGCACTCCTCCTCGATTCGCGGGCCGCCCTTGCGCCGGATCGCGCCCGCCACCCCTGCGCCCAGAATCAGGTCGTTGTTGGCTGCGTTAACGATCGCGTCCACGGCCACATCCGTGATGTCGCCCTCGATGAAATGGATCTTGGCCGGCATAGCTGATCGCCGCATCTTGCAGCCAGCGATTTCACGCGCGAGCCGCGCGCGCTCGGTGAAAAGCGTTCAGGCGCCTATTGACAACGTCCAGGTCGAATCGCTCCGCATCGAAGGAACCTCCCACCCATTCCAGCAGTTCTTCGTGCCGCTCGTGCTGTGGATCGGCCACCGCCTCGAGCAACTCTTCGTAACCTCCGATTCCGCCGCAATCCTCGGGCGGGCAGGCGCGCGCGCCAGCAAGACACACCGGATACTGCGCTCCGGCTTCGGCGCTCAGAGCTTTCTCGACGACAATGTCATGCAGCCAGCTGTCGCCCATGTCATATTCGTACCTCATGCGGCTCTTGGGACCGGAGACCACATCGGCCAGGGTCGTTTTGGTTTCGCTCCCCATTTTGGGGCCGCCGAATTCAGAGAATACATCGCGAGGGGCGAAGTACTGCCCGCGAATCACGAACTGATGCAGATGCGAATTGGTCCAGCCCATGACATGCTGCAGAACCATGTGGAACTTAGCGAGTGTGGTATCGCTCGCCACGTGGACACGCCTCCAGATCGGCGGCCGGATTCCTTCGAGAGTCACCTTAATCTGATAAACCTCGACCCCGTTGCTGCGCTTTTTGAAGGTCATGTTTTCCCTCCCCACACAATTTTCCGAGCAGCTATATCATTGCGACCCGCCATAATCAAGATGTCCGCTGAGAGCGGCCGTCCAGCCAGAGCTCGCTAAGCGCTCTCCGCACAAAAACTCGGACCATGTGGCGCCGGTATTCCATAGTGGAAGCGGAAGTCCGCAGCGGCTTGCCAGTGCGAATGGCGTCGCGCGCCACCTCTTCCGCCAGCGCCGGATCGTAGCGCCGGCCCTTCAGAAGGTCGGCGCCTTGCACAAGTTTTGGAGCGGGGTTCACGGCGGTCAGGGCCACGCGGGCTTCGAGGCAGGCGCCGTCGGCGTCTTTGCGCATGACCACAGCGACACCGGCCAGCGGATAGTCGATCGATTGACGGATGCGCAGCTTCTTGTACGCGCCGCTCCATCCGGCGCTCGAAGCCGGGACGCGGACCGCCGTCAGTATTTCGTCGTGCCCTTTGGCCATCCTCACCAGGCCGTCATTGACGTAAAACTCGGCCAGCGGCAGCTCCCTCGACCCTCCGGGGCCCGCCAGTTGGACTGTGGCGCCCAGCGCGAGCAGCGCCGGGGCCGTGTCGCCCGAAAATGCCGCCCAGCACATCCGGCTGCCCGGCGCCACGTGGCACACCTTGCCGTCCTTCTTGATGCAGCCGCCGAGCGACTCGCGCCAGAAGCCCGACTGATTGTAGTAGAGGCAGCGCGTGTCCAGACACAGGTTGCCGCCGAGCGTCCCCATGTTGCGCAGCAGCGGGCTGGCAATGGTCTTTGCCGCCTCGTGCAGCACGGGGAAGCGCCGCGCGAGGAGCGGGGAATCGACGAGGGCCGAGATCCTCGCGAGCGCGCCGATCCCGAGGCCCTGTTCGGGATCGAAGCGGATGAAATCGAGGTTGCGAATGCCCTTCAGGTCCAAGAGCACCTGCGGCGCGAACAGTCCCTGCCTCATGCTGGGAATCAGGTCGGTCCCGCCCGCCACCATCTGCGCGTCCCTACCATACCGCCCGAGCGCCTCAATCGCGGCGTCGAGGGTGCGCGGCCTCACGACTTCGAAGGAAGGAAGACTCATGAGCTTCCGTGGTGTTCGTTATCCCCTCCATTTTCTCAACGGCGCCCCTTTTGGGACCTGTCCGGCTCCTGACTTCTGTCTTCTCATTCTGGCTTCTGACTTCTGACTCCTGGCTTCTGCTTTTCCTCCAGCGCCTTCAAAACTTTCTCCGGCGTGATGGGCAGCGTGTTGATCCAAACGCCCACCGCGTCGTAGATGGCGTGGGCCACGGCGGGGATGGTCGCGGCGAGCGAACCCTCGCCTGCTTCCTTGGCGCCGAAGGGACCCTCGGGGTCGTTCGACTCAACCAGGATCGGCTCAATGGGCGGCGATTCGAGCGTAGAAGCACTCCGGTATTCGAGCAGGCCCGGATTCATCAGGCGGCCGTTCTCCCAGAGCATCTCTTCCTGGACGGCCTGGCCGAGCCCCATCCAAACGGAACCCTCGACCTGACCCTCGACATTGAGGGGATTGATCGCCTTGCCGCAGTCGTGCGCGGCGATGATGCGGTCCACCGTGACCTGCCCGGTTTCGGCGTCTACGGTGACCTCGGCCACTTGCGCGCTGTAACTGTAAGCGGGAGACGGGCCCACGCCCGCGCCCTTGTACTTTCCACCTTGGGAATCTTCGGGGGTCGTGTAAGTACCCACTGCCCTCAGGGTGTCATTGCCATTCATCGCCAAGCCCGCCGCTTCCTCAAAGGCCAATGCAAGACGGAGATCATCGCGGCAGAAGACATTTCCATCTTCTATCACCAGGTTGTCCGGCGTGGTTGCGAGCTTCTGCGCGGCCGCGCTCAGGACTTGGCGCTTGGCCTCGCGCGCCGCCTCGAGCGCTGCATTGCCCGCCATGAACGTGACCCGGCTCGAGTAGCTGCCCAGATCAACCGGCGTGAGCGCCGTATCCGCCGCCACGATTTTTACCCGGTCGAGCTCGACGCCCAGCTCCGCGGCGACGATTTGCGCCTGCACGGCATCCGACCCCTGACCGATTTCCGCCGCGCCGGTAAAGACCGTCACCGTGCCCGCGCGATCGATCGAGAGGTTGATCGTGGTGTGGGGCATCTTCGACCGGATGATCGGATTGGCCGCGCCGCTCACGTAGTGGCTGCCGGCAATTCCGATCCCTTTGCCGTAGGGCAGCTTCCCGTATTTCTGCTTCCAGCCCGACCGCTCCACAACCTTATCAATGCATTCCGGGTACCCATAGCTCAGCACGCGCAGGCCGTTGATTGTCATGCAGGGCGGCTCGAGCAAGTTCCTGCGGCGGAGCTCCACCGGATCGATGCCCAGCACGGCGGCGATCATGTTGAGCTGTTGCTCGAAGGCGAAGCGCGCGTTGACGGTGCCGTGGCCGCGCATGGCGCCGCAGGCGGGCTTGTTGGTCAGAACGCGGTAGCCGTCAAACTTGACGTTCGGGATGTCATACATGGCGTTCAGCAACTGGCCGGAGTAGAGGATGGTCACAACTCCGTAGCCGCAGTACGCGCCGCCGTCCTGGATGATGCGCGCTTCGACGGCCGTGAGCTTGCCGTCGCGCGTGATCCCGGTCCTGAGCTCGACGATGGTGCGCGGGCGGCCGCGGTGGGCGTAAAAGACCTCCTCGCGCGTGTAGGTGACCTTCACCGGGCGGCCGGCCTTGCGCGCCAGCACGGCGGCCGCGAGCTCGAGCGGGATGACCTCGCTCTTGCCGCCGAATCCGCCGCCCACGAGCGGCTTGATCACGCGCACTTTCTCCTCCGGCATCTGGAGCGTCGAAGCGAGCGTCTTCATCAGGTAGTAGGGGACCTGCGTGGACGACCACACGGTCAGGGAGCCGTCGGGCTCGAACCTCGCCAGCGTCGAATGGGGCTCGAGCGCGGCGTGCGTCACTTCGGCGCAGTCGAAGCGGTCTTCACGGATATAGTCCGCCTGCGCGAACCCTTCTTCGACGTTCCCGAAGTGGTGGTGATATTCTCGCTCGATGTTGTGCGGGCGGTCGTCGTGGATCAGGTCGGTCTCGGCCTCGATCGACCGCTCGGGATCGAAGTACGCGGGCAGGACTTCGTAATCGGCCTTGATGAGCCGCAACGCTTCTTCCGCGATGGCTTCGGAGTCGGCAGCGACGCCGGCCACGTTGTCGCCGATGTAGCGGACCTTGTCGACGGCGAAAATCGTCTCATCGTGGCCGACCGGCAGGATGCCGTACTTCACCGGCGTCTCCTGTCCGGTGACGACGGCGTAGACGCCCGGCAACCGCTCGGATGCCGAAGTATCAATCGACCGGATGCGCGCGTGAGCGTGCGGGCTGTGAAGGACCTTACCCACCAGCATGCCGGGCAGCGCGAGGTCATCGGCGTACTTGCCCGCGCCGGTGACTTTGTCGGGGCCGTCGATCATCGGCACGGGCCTGCCGACCGGTGAAGTGCTTGGCCTTGATAGTGTCACTCGGATTCCCTTTATCCCGCCCGACCGCGGCAGTTTCACAGGGCGCCGCCGGCCTGAGCAGGCAGCAGCGCCCGCCAGACGGCTTGCCAGCGCCCCTCGACACGAGCGAGGACGAACAGGTCGTGACCCGACTCGTGATATTCGTGGCCACCAAGCTCGTAGGTCATTTCCCAGGAGTAAGTGGCAATGGCCGTGTCGCCGAAATGATCGATCTCTGGTTCGGACAGCATGCAGCTTCGCACCCTGGCCTGTCGAGTGAAACCCGCGTAACTCTTCACGCAGGCTTCCTTGCCCCTTCCCATCGCTTGGAAACCCGGACCCTTGATGACTATGTCGTCGTGAAAACAGCGGCTAAGCACTCCTGGAAGGTCCTCTGGACGCCCCTTTAACCACGCGTCGTTGATCTTGTTCAGCAGGAGGCGGATCTCCTCCGAGTCGTTCCGAGCCGTCATGGCCAGTCAATCTCCACGGGTTGCCGGCTGCGCATCAGCTCGATGGCCTTGCGTACCGACGCTAGAATCTGCGTGTAGCCGGTACAGCGGCAGAGGTTGCCGGAAAGCGCTTCGTTGATTTCCTGCTCGGTGGGGTTCGGGTTCCTGGCCAGCAGGCTCTTCGCCGTCAGAATCATTCCCGGCGTGCAGTAACCGCACTGCGCGCCGCCTTCCACGCAGAAGCCGCGCTGCAGGGGATCGAGCTCGGAACCGTCGGCCACACCTTCAATGGTAGTGATTTCGCATTCCTGGTAGGAGACGGCCAGCATCAGGCAGGACATCTGCGGCTCACCGTTGATCAGGACCGTGCAGGCGCCGCAGCTCGAATCGTCACAGCCGCGCTTCGAGCCGGTCAGACGGAGATCCTGGCGGAGGACGTCGAGGAGGAGTTGGTTGGGCTCGACTTCGAGCTCGCGGAGCTTGCCATTGATGTGCA
>QHZK01000159.1 GCA_003224635.1 Acidobacteriota bacterium
CACTTTGTTTCTATTCACTGACCGACTGCCCGCTCGGTTGACTGAAATAGCTCGGCGGATAGCTCTCGTCGTAGCGCGCCGAGCTGCGGAAGATTTCCGCCACCCGCTCATCGTTGACGAACCGCCCGATGTGCATGGGCGTTGCGATCCCCTGGATCACCTGGTAATCGCTGTAATCGTCTGCGTATTCGTCCTGCTCCTGACTCTGCGGGTTCAAGACCTGGTAAGTGACCCGCACGGGGCGAAGGCTCACCCGGTTGACGTACAGCCTGATGGGGACCTGGCTCGCGTCAACGATCTCGACCACGCGCGCCGGCAGGTTGTCTACAAAATCCACGCCGCCCATCTGGATCAGGATGCCCGGCTCGCGGATGCGGAGGCGCAACAGGTTCTCGAGACTATAGCGGTTGGTAATCTTCCAGCGCCGGACCTGTTCGGGCGGCTGAAGAATTACCCCATAGCGGTCCAGCTCCCAGGCGCTGTCACCGTTGTTGATGAGGATCACGGGCTTCTTTTTCCCGTAGGAAAAGCGGCGCTTGTCGGGATACTCCACGAAGCTGTCGTAGGGAGCGAGGCCGGTCGTTTCCTCATTCGAGATGGAGAAGGCGCGGCCGTGCGTGGTCAGTGTCTTGAAATGAAGAAAGGCGGGGCCGCCCATCGCCTGGATCACCTTGTCGAGCAGCTCCTGCGCTTTGGGGTCGATGATCGCGGGCCGCGACGACGGCGCCGGCTGCGCCGATGGCTGGGAAGCTTGCGCCGGCGGGTCATGCGGAGCGCAGTAGGCCGGCAGAAGGCAGTCGGCGGTAAGCAGTAGGCAGAAGGCAGTAGGCAGTAGGCAGGCGGCAACCGGCAGTAGGAGAGCGCGAAGCGGCCATCGAAAACTGCCTACTGCTGCCTGCCGCCTGCTGACTGCTTGTCTGAATGATGTCATAAGAATGTTGCCTTCGACCCGCTGCCTGCTGCCTTACTGACGACTGCTGACTGCTGATTGTTTGTCTTGTCACTGGTCTTAGATGCCATCTCGGGGGCGAGGAACAGGATGGCCATGGGGGTTTCTTCGGCCCCGGGACTCACCGGGTGTGCAACGACAATTATACGACCTGAATATCTGTAGCGAGGCCAAGCCGGGTAGCGCGGAGTTTCCCGGTTTTGAAAGTCCGCGGTTTTTCTGTCGTCGTAGGGACAAGCCCCAGCGTTTCTGGGAAACGAAACTCTGCGCCACCCGGCGGTGTTAGGTGGCGTCAATAAATAACATTTACAGTCTATCGGGTTGCCGCGGGTGAATAACGTAGTTCCATTCTCCGTGGGTCCAACCGGGCGGCAAAGTGGGGCGTCTTGGGACAGCCGCGGCTGGTTTCGCTTTTTGTTCGCCATCCCGGGGGGGCGGCGTCGCCTACCCACCCCACAGTGCCTTGGCCCAGCGTCACCTGGGTTGAGCGGGCGAGGCTTCCATGTCTTTCAGGCCAGGGCACGCTGGGCCATCCTAGAATCGGAAATGCAGGCCGAACTGCATCTGCCTCATACCAGTCGCAGCGTAAGTAATCTGGCCGGCTCCCGATTCATCCACGGTGGCGTCCGGCAGCCCAAGGTTGGTATGGTTGAAAGCGTTGAAGTTCTCCCAGCGGAACTCGACCGTCTTCCCCTCGCGAATGACGAACTCCTTCGCCAGCGCCAAGTCGAGAAGATACTGGGCGGGGCCGCGCAGTGAGCCCTTCGACGCCGTGCCGTTGTGGAAAGGTTGCTGCGGGGAGGTGTAAGCGTTGGGATTGAACCAAAGGTCGCGGTTGGGGTCGGAGACGTGCGGATTGCCCACGATGTCAGGACGCACCGAATTGAAATCCGTATTCAGCAGGGGAGCGTTTGAAACGTAAGGCGTGAATGCCGGCTCCGAAAGCAGCGTAGTGACGCCGTTGAACCGCCAGCCTCCAGCTATCGCGTCCAGGAACCGATTAGCCGCGGACGCCCAGCGCCGTCCACGGCCGACCGGCAGATCGTAGCTGTGGGTCAGCGTCAAGGCATGAGTGTGGTCCCACCCTGCCGGACCGTGGTCGCCGCGGATATTGAGGTTGTCGGAATATCCGTAGCCCCCTTCGGAGTTGGTCATGGCCTTGGAATAGGTGTAGGTCAGCAAAAGGTCCAGTCCGTTTGAGGCCCGTTTTTGCACCTTCACCTGCAGGGCATTGTAACTTGAGTTGTCGCAGTTGCAGGCGGCGAAGATTCCCTGTGTCAGACCGAACTTGAAGAAGCGCCGTCGCGGATCCAGATCGCCCGGACCAGGAACCGCCTGGTTGGTATTGGGATTCGTGTAGAGGTGCCGGCCTACGTTGCCCACGTAAGCCGCCTCCGCCGTGAGGGACGGCCGGAATTGATGCTGGACGGTCAGGTTCCAGAATTCCGCCAGCGGAATCCGGTAAGAACTCGGAGGATCAACGAAGTAGTAAACGTTGATGCCATCGGGCAGCGGGTATCGCCCGTTTGCGCCCACGGGAGGATTGGGCGGCAAGGGTGGGCCGGTCAGCAGGGACCCGGGAAAGGCCGGAGCATAAATATTGGGTTGGTTCTCCTGTTGGCCATTGGTGATGGGCGGATCGTAGTCCGGCGACTGGCCGAAAACTGCTCCCAAAGCGCTCGCGTTATAACTTTGCCCGAAGCCTGCGCGCACGATCGTTGTGGGCCGGAGCTGATAGGCGAGGCCAAGACGCGGCGCAAAGCCCGCATTGTAAGCCTTGATGCCCAGGCTGCAGGGTACTGATCCGACGCACGCCGCCATCACTTCCCCGGTCGAGGGATCGAACGTTCCTGCCCCGCCCGGTTTGGCCGCCACTTGCGGCAAATAGTTTTCGTACCGAAGCCCGTAATTTACGGTCAGCTTCGGCGTGGCGCGCCAGGAGTCCTGGGCGAAGAAGAACAGGCGAGTTTGCCTGAGACCGGGGTAGAATCCGGCGCCTGTAAAGTAGCGGGCAAAGTTGCTCGGTATCCCGAGAAGGTACGAAGCAATGGCCGAGCCGGTGGTGGCGTTCCCGGCGGCTGCGTTGTCTGCGTCCGCGTTGCCAGTCACGCCGTCTGTGAACGTGATCTCTCCTGAGCGGTGCGAGTCGCTGGGCACGCGCTGTTGCTGCGCGCGGCGGATGTCGGCGCCCCACTTGATGGTGTGGTTGCCCTTCTCTTTGGTCCAGTTATTCACCCACTGGAAATGGTTCTCCGTCTCTTTGAGCGGGCAGTTGCACTGGTTGACGTCCAGCGCGTATCCGAAATCAAAACCCCCGTCGCCGTTGACGTAGAGGGCCGGCATGCCGCTGGTTTCCGGAGCGCCGGTGTTCAGGCCGGGCAGGCCTGCGTCAGCAGCAGGAGCGGTTCCAACACCGTTCGGCTGCACGCGGACCCGGTACCGATAGGCGCCGAAGCGAAAATCGGCAACGAGGGTGGGACTGATCGTGTAGGTGTATCCCAGGGCAAAGCTCTGGTTGCGCGCGAGCGACTGTCCCGCAAAATTGAACCCCGTGAAAGCCGGGCCGCCCGCCTCTTCGCCAAAAGCGCCCGGAGCGTGTTTCGTGAAGTCGCTGATCGTGTAGCGTCCAAAGAGGCGGGACTTTTCGGAAAGGTTGTAGTCGATGCGTCCGTCATACTGGTCGTTGCTGAAGATTTCGACGCCGGATGCGACGTAGTTGTTGACGATATCGCCCGGAGCGCCGAAATTCGGCGGCGGCAGGAAATCCAGCAGCTTCGTCATCGGAGCGGCCACGGAGGGCATGATGTTCACTTCGCCGCCTGTGGAAATCGCTTTTCGTCCGCTTCCGTCCGCACTGCCGGATGCGGGATCGAAAACCGTCCCCGCCTGGGCCGGCACCTGGCTCCCCTCAGTGGTCTGGACCACGAACGGCGCTTGTTCGCCGGAGCACGGCGTGGGAGACGTCGTATTCATCGGATGGGCGGCGTCGGTGCAGATGTAGACTCCGAGCAGCGCCCGCAGGTCGCCGGCGCGTTCAGCCTTGGTGGGCACGGTGGTGATCAGCGCGCCGCCCGTATGCCGGCGCGTCCCCTGGTAGTCGAAAAAGCCGAAGAGCTTGTCCTTGCGGAGTGGCCCTCCCATCGATCCCCCGAACTGGTTCCAGCGCAGGGGAGGCCTCAGGCCGGCGAACGGGTCAGCCGCGTTGAGCTTGTCGTTACGGAGGTATTCGAACAGCGATCCGTGGAGCCGGTTGGTTCCTGCCTTGGTAGTGGCCTGCATCATGGCTCCGGAGGCCTGGCCAAATTCCGCATCGTAGTTGCTGGTGGACACCTTGAAGTCCTGCAGTGAGTCAAGGTTGGGGTTTATGACTGCGATGCCCAGGATGGCGCTGTTGTTTTCCGTTCCGTCGATCAGGAACCCGTTGGTAAAGAAAAACTGGCCGTTCACGTTGATCTGGATGCCGCCCTGCGGATTCTCGCTCGAAGCATGTTGCCACCCGTTCATCTGCGCGCCGGGCATCACCAGGAGCAGCTCGGTTAGGTTCCGGTCGAGAACAGGAAGCTTTTCGAGTTCGCCCCCCGTCAGCGTCGTGCTCACCTCGGAACGGTCAGTCTCGAGCATGGGCGTCTCGGCACTCACGTTGACGGTGCTGGCAGCCCTTCCCAGCGCCAGCGTCGCGTCAACGCGGGTCGATGCATCAACCTGCACGTCCGCCTTGGCCACGAACTCCGAGAAGCCCGTGGCCGTCACTTTCACTTCATAATGCCCGGCCAGCAAGTGCGTCTGGATGTAGTTGCCGTCGGCGTTGGTCCTGGTCTGGTGGGTGAGACCGCGGTCCACATCGGTGATGTTCACGTCAGCCTGGGGGACCGCAGCGCCGCTGGGATCGGTCACGGTGCCGATGATGTTGCCGGATACGGCTTGCGCAAACCCCGCGTGTTTGATTAGGACGGATAGCAGCACTATCCCGAGCGCTACTCGGAGCATGCTTTTGAGGGAAGTCATCCTGCGGTCCTCCACTTCGAGCGTTGAATTCAGGCGGCAACAACCGATAGTCCCCGTAGGCCATAAGACAGCGTGTCGTCGTTTCCCGCAAACGGCCGGCCTCGCCGGCGGCTGACACGCGAAGCAGAATTCTATCACGCGGCGCGAGCGTCAGATACGTCCGCACCGTACCGAGCAGCAGCCAGCGATCCCCCGTGTCCGCCGCCTACGGCTCTGCAATGCAGCGCCTCTCAGGCCGCGTCAAGGTCGGCGAGGCCGAGTCCTGGGTGAGGGAGTGAACGAGGTTGAGGTCCACACCGCGCGGGGAGCAGAAGTCGATGTCTTCCACCGAGGCGCGATGGCGCAGCTTGGCGCCTGGGCACTTTGCTGGAATAGGAACTTCTCACTTTGCCGCGACAGTTGTCTCGTGTACCTTTAGCGTACCTGTCGTTTCGTGAACCAGAATCCTTCCCACCTTCGTGTGCCAGCAGACCCGTGAGCCGCCCTAAGCATGTGGCCGTGGGCCTGAGAACCTTCACAGGCCCTACCAGGTATGCCAGGGTCTTCCACGATAATCGCTACATTGGTGAGCTTTTCACGAAACGTCTTGGGCAGGTTGTCCAGGGCTTGCGCAACGAGCGCCTCGAACTTGGTTCGCTCCATTTCATTTCGGATTGTAACCTGCTTGGCGTTCCCCGCCAGTAGCAAGACGCCGGCCTCGCTACTATTGGTTTAACAGAAGGGGATTTCTCGCCAGAAACCGGCGGCGCAAGGACGTAGATGCTACGCCTTGACCGCATGGAATAACTGAACGAGCCTGGGCATAGGCTCGCTCGTTCCTCCGGCTGACGATGCGATGATCGGGCTCTGCTCGGCAAATTGCCGAGGAGGGGAAGTCACCATGCCTTCATTGCCCGTGAATTCTGTCTCGAAAACTCAAGGAAACGCCAGGCGCCCGAAGGCGCCTGCCACTGAGGCACGTTGCCGGGAATTCACCTCGCTCATATGCGGTATTCTCGGCTCAGCGGAGAAACAGCGTCGAGGCGCCAAACCGCTCGAGCGATTGTCAGTCCAGTGCTGGCGAGCGAAAACGTAGTCCGAGAGCTGCCGCAGCTCGAAGTGACGATAGCAGAAAAAGATTCACCGCGACTAGTGCGGGACGTTGTGTTCGTGAAGCCGGCGATGCAATACCGCACGCGCATCATCGAGGACCTTGCGCGTTGCCGCAAGCCGTTCCGGATCAGGTCGGATAGCGAGATTCTCCACGAAAACCTGCGACCCATCGATAAGTGCAAGCATATAGGCCGCTGCCGCCGGCGAAAAGAGTTCCTGCCTGGGCACGATCAGATACACCGGAGACGTGTGCGCCTGCACCATGAATTCCCAGGATGTAACGGGGCCAAGCTGTGAAGAACAGCGCGCCGCCAGCCATCCCGGCCCTGGCACGTGGATTTTCTCGGTCAGAGTCATTTCGCGCGTTCCCGAGGCCGCATCACGGGAGGCTACCACGCGGCCGTTCAAGACGATTTCGAGCCGATGAAATGGCACGAAACTCTGAGCACTGGCGTGAACTTCAATTGTCCCGCCTCCAGCGCCCAAGTTGATCTCCTGGCCAGGCGCGTGACCGTCAGCCTGAAAAAGGAGGAGAGGGCCCGAGGTCACAAAGGTGTTTCCGCTTCGAACCGCCTTCGCCCAGTTTGTGAAGGTGAATTCCTGCTGTCCGATATACGCGTAAGCCCGATTCGTCCCAACCGGCATGTAGGCTCCCATCTTATCGGTGCCTCCCACCGCAGGGAGCCGGTAACCGCAGTTCAGGTACCGGTACCAGTCGAGAAAGCGCAGGAAGTTGAAGTGCCCCGGCTGAGCACCCGATGGGCCCTGGGGCCAGAGCTCCACGGCGTCGATTTTGCCGAGCGCAACGTCGGCGGCAATTTCCCCGGTAGGGTATGGGAAATGCACCGCAATGGAAAGTCCACCTGCGGTGCGGCAGGCGTCAGACCAATGGGCCATGCTGTTCCACAGAGGATCACCCAGGTAGCTCTCGTCTGGTCCCGCCGCCGACATAGGGAAAATGGGCGAGCGCGGACCCAGCAGTCCAATGTGACCCAGGATGTGCTGACGGTTTTCAGAGCCCACCCAGACCATGTTTTCCCTGTCGCACGAGAGGAGAGGCTCGTTGGTGATGTCACCGACGTTCGTGAAAAGATCTCCCCACTGCGCCGCGAGGAGGTTCACCAAATTGAGTCCCTCCGCGCCGGCTTCCAGCAAGGCTGTCGTCGGAGACAGGAAGTGGACGTGCGTGTCCGCACTCACCCATCCTTGGGAGCGAAGGTTCGCAATGCGTTCGATCTCCAGCTTCAACTCGCGTTGCTCGGGTCGAATCTCAAGCCTTCGACGCACCGGCCCATATTCAAATCCCTTCGTCATCTCCAAGTACACGTCGCCTACAGGTAACTCGACCTGAAAGGAGCCGTCCACGTACGCAAATGAGCTATCCATCACCTTCACGTCGGCGCCGTAGTCCTGAAACCAGCCATCGTTGATTTCGGCTCGATGGCCGTAGGGAGGAACGTAGCGGCCATCCGTGGAGCGGAACGCGAGACGCACAGGCGTGGGGCGCCCGGTGGCCTGGTCGATGACTTGGCCGTGGAGCCAGACCTTCTCGCGCTCCAGAACCTCAACGCGCGCGCTCGTCGCCGTGGAGCCACGTGGCGCCAATTCGCTTCCCGGCTTGGCGGCGTCAAGGTCGAACGCGTAGGAGACGCCCGACTTCGTGTCCCGGAGCCAAAGGGTGGCCGCCGAGCTTGCAGTAATTTCCGCGTACAAGTAGCGGTTACCGGGAATCTGTTGAGCGCGCGAGCCGAGGCCTGGATCAGGCGCCTTCAACCACGACTCAGGCTCGAACCGAGTCGGAAACCACTTACGCGCCACCACACCTAGGTCTGCGGCAAGCTCCCAGCGTTCTTCTTCAGACGCGGGCCCTGGCAGGGTGATCCGGTAGGTGGTGAGGCGTTCGTAACGTAAAGGATTTCCTCGCCCCAAGAAGAGCGTAAGGCCGCAAATAATCAACGGATCGTTGCTTGCCGCCTCAAAACGCAACGACTTGATGGTCTTCTCCGGATAAGGATTAGCCAGCGCGCTGATCCAGACCAGAGGCGTTGAATACGAGTTGTCCATTATGCCCATCTGCAGATGGCCCCAACCGGTAGCGTGGCTCAGAGGATCGGTTAGTTGCCGGGCACTGTCGGCCGTTTGTGCAAGCGCAGCAAAACTCAAGTGTCCCCATTCCACCCAGGGAGCATTCACTTCAAAGCGACGGCGAATGGGCAGCGCTTCCTCCTGGCCGTCCTCGAAGACAAAGACGACGTCGGCCAGCCGCTGGCCCACTTGTTCGCAGACCTCTTGGTCGGCGGCGGGAGTTTCATTGGCGTCCCAATCACAGAATTGCGCCAGACATAGGCAACCGGCTTTCTGATTCACCGCGATGTCGACTGTCTTTGCTACCCAGGGCTCCACATGGCGGCTCAGGACTATCCAGGATTTGCTTTGAGATCCTTCGGGGCCGAGCAGAAACGGCATGCCTCGAAAGTTCTGCGTGCCGGACGGGGTGCGAATAAGGCCATCTTGCCGTGAAGCGCCCCCTAACACTTTCGCCTTTTCTCGCGTCCCGAAATCGGATGGCGAGGCAGTGAAATGAGAACTCAAGTCAATGGGAGCGAACTTGATCGAGTCGATTGGGCGCGCTCCCTCCACTTCGACTCCCTCTCCGGTG
>QHZK01000160.1 GCA_003224635.1 Acidobacteriota bacterium
AAGGGAAGACCGACGCGACCGGCTACTACAGCATCGACTTGGTGCCGCCGGCGACTTACACCCTCACCGTTCAGATCGCCGGGTTCAAAACTTACGCCCAGAGCGGACTGGTCGTTCATCCCGCCGACCGGCTGAACGTGCGCGTGTCTCTGCAGGTGGGCCAGCAGGTCCAGACGATCGAGGTAACGGCAGAGGCGGCGCCGCTCGTGAGCACCGACAGCGGGGCCCAAACCCCCGTGATCGGGTCCAACCAGATTGAGAATCTTGCCACTGAGGGTCGGAATGCCATGGAATTGTTGACCCTGCTCCCCGGCGTCGCCAACTGCGCGCCAGGTCAGGGGACGGGGTGTTTCAATCCCCAATTTGGTTCAAACACCGGTCAAGGAATCAATCAGTTTAACGTTAACGGTCTGCGAAGTGACCAGAATTCGATTCGCCTGGACAACGCCAACATGATTGACCCAGGCAACGCCGGCGGCTTCATCATCGAACCGAATATGGACATGGTGCAGGAGTTTTCGGTGAAGTTGTCGAGCTTTGAAGCCGACCAGGGCCGAAACCCCATGAGCGTGGATGCGGTCACGAAATCGGGTGGCAGCGCGCTGCACGGCGAGGCGTACTATTACGGACGCAACGCCGCCCTCAACGCCAACGACTGGTCAAACGACCATTTGGGAATAGCGAAGCCGGGCAGCAAATTCAACTATCCCGGATTCAACATCGGCGGCCCGGTCCGCTTTCCTCACTCCGACTTCAACAAGAACAATGACAAGATGTTTTTCTTCGGGAGTATGGAGTGGCAAAGGCAATTGCCCGATTTCGGCTCACAGGCGGCCGTCGTGCCTTCCGCCGCCATGCGCCAAGGGGATTTCAGCGAATTACTGCGCGGCGTCTGCGAGGGGAAATCCCGGTGTCTCAACATGCCGACGCAGCTTCTAGACCCGGCGAGCGGATGGAACAACACGCCCTTGGTCAACAACATCCTGCCAGCCAGCGAAATTAACGCGAACTCGGCGCTTCTGCTCAACCAGTACCCGCTTCCTAATTACGTGGACCCGAACGGGAATTACAACTTTGCCGGCGACCCTCTGTTGCCGCTGAATCGGAACGAGCAGAACGTGCGAATAGACTACAACCTGACTGACAACACTCGTATGTACGTGCGTCTGGCCAGGAACCACGAGACGCAACTCTACCCGTGGGGATTGTGGTCGGGCGTCAACAGTGGCTGGACGTCGAACGTCCCCGAGCCCACCCCAACCGTTGGGGACAACTTGGGAGAGTCGATCAGCGTCAATTTGGTTAGAGTAGTTAATCCGACGCTCACCAACGAGTTTCAATTCAACGTCCAGGAACTCGCGCTTCCCAACCACTACCAGAACCCCAAGAAACTGAGCAAGTCCGCCCTCGGTTTCCAGTTTACCGGGATGACTTTCAAGAACTCCTCGGTCCCTGGCTTCCAGAATGGCCAACAATATGGGGGCGATTTCCTGCCTCAGATTACCGATCAATGGAACTTTTACAACGGCGGTAATCCGGGCACGGGGCGTTGGGGGGAAGGTGACGTGGGCGACGGCATTTTCGCCGACAAGACGATCTTTGAGTTCCTCGACAACGTCACCAAGGTCCACGGCGCTCACACGTTCAAGTTCGGCGGCAACATCGACCGCACTCGAAACGACCAGAACGGCGGCCCCGTCAACGAAGGAATGTTGATCACGGCTGAGAACTGGGGAGGGTACACAAGCGGCAATTCCTTCGGCGACATTCTGACGAATAACTTCAGGGCCTTTGAACAAGGCGTTCCCAATAACGACGGTTTGTGGCGATTCTGGAACATGGAGTGGTACGCCCAGGACTCCTGGAAGGCCACCCGCCGCCTGACCCTGAACTACGGCGCGCGCTTCTCCTGGATGCAACCGTGGAACGAGGCGCGGGGACTCTCGTCGGCGTTCATCCCGTCAGCTTACATTCCTGCCAACTCGTCGAGTTTTGTGGACGGGGTTGCGACGGGTACCTGCACACAATACGGCTGCGTCCCCCACAGCACCTTCCCCAGCCCGCTACCCGTGGTCCAGCCTCGCCTTGGGTTCGCCTGGGACATGCTTGGTACTGGGAAAACTGTGCTTCGCGCGGGATTGGGGTTTTATGTAAGTCGTGACCAGGGTAACATCTCATTCTCGCAGTCCAACGCCCCTCCCTTCTCGGTCCAAGCGACTGTCAACGCCACGGGATCAACTCCTTCTTTGACCCTGGCAGACATCGAGGCGTCAAGTCCGTTCAGTGCGGTAGGAAATATTGGCCTCGCTTCCGAGGATCCTCACGACCCCAACCAGCCACAGACCTACGAGTGGAACTTCGGGGTGACGCAGAACGTCGGGTTAAAAAGCGTGGTCGACGTGGCGTATGTAGGTAACGTGAGTCGCCACTTGTTCCGGCAGCAGGACCTCAATTTCATAAACCCAGGGGCAATGTGGGTCCCGGGAACTACGGACTGCTGCCAGAACCAGGACACCAACACGCCCGACTATCGCCCCTACAAACCCTACGGCTCGATCAATTGGCAAACCCACAGCGATACCGCCAATTACAACTCGCTTCAGGTGACGCTGCGCCGCAACGTTTCGCACGGATTGACGCTGCTGGGGTCGTATACGTGGTCGAAAACCCTCGGTTATACCAGCAGCTTCCAAGGCGTGGTCGATCCTTTTAACGCCAAGCGTTATTACGGGCTGTTGCCGTGGGATCACGCTTCGATTCTCAACCTCTCTTACATATACCAGTTGCCAAACGAGGGAGCGAAGCACTTCTCCGGGAACAAAATCGCCAAGGGCGTGCTCGACGGCTGGCAGTTGTCAGGCATCACGCACTATACCACCGGCGCTCCCGTGAACATTGTCAATCCGACGATCAACTGTACTACAGCGCCCCCGCCTCCTGGCCTTCCGAAGAAAAATCTCTGCGCGGGCGCGGCCTTCGACAGCGGCCAAAGCAGCTTCCATGAATATAACACCACCAACGTTGCCGGTAACGCTGTCCGGTCGTATATCAATTGGCAGTCGGGCGGGTTCAAGCACGTTGGAGACCAGTGGTTCAGCCCAAGTTCGGTCTCGCTCCCTGGAATCGGTCAATACGGGACGCTGGTTGAACCGACCTTCCGAGCTCCAATCTCAAGCGACTGGGAAATGACGCTCTTCAAGACGTTCCAACTTACCGAGGGCAAGCGTCTGGAGTTCCGGTTCGCTTCTTTTGATACCTTTAATCACGCCAACCTGGGCACTATCGGTGCCGCCTTCGCTAACACGCCCATCTTCAACTGGGTTCTGCCTTATAACGCCCAGCACTTCTCGGACGGCCACGCGGAACTCGCCAATGGGTCCCAGCTCGGTGTCATCTCGAACAAGTACGGCCACCGAGAACTGGAGGTCGCGCTTAAACTCTTCTTTTGAGGGCTGCTTTCCGATCGTTGATTCCACGGGAGGCTTACGGGGCGGGCGTTTTATCCCGCCCCTTCTTCTTTTCTCAGGGCGTCTTCCGGACTGGCCTGGCACTGGTGCCTATGGGCCTTCTTCTGCTTTCCAGGAACCGCATCGGGGCACACTATGGGGTAAAATGGCAGCCATGAGAGCGGCACTGCTGCCTCTGACGGCGCTGTTGGTTTCGAGCGGGAGTTCGCTGGTGCCCGCACAAACGAAGGAACCCCCGTCCTGTGTGATCGGGGACCGGGCGCTTGCGCAAGGCCAGCCTCAGTTGGCTCTGGAGGAATACGAGAAGTGCCTCCCCGAAGCCCCGCCCACCTTCAAGACGCTTTCCAATCTCGGGATGGCCTATGCGGGGTTGAGCCAGTTCGACCAGGCGATCCGGTTTTACGGGCAGGCCCTGGCGCTCGACCCTGGCAATCCTCCGGTGCGGCTCAATCTCGGTCTGGCCTACATGAAGACAAACCGGCCCGAGCAGGCGGCCAGGGAGTTCGCGCGCTCGCTGATGGGCGACCCCGGCAACATGCGGGCTCTCGAGCTGCTGGCCGTGTGTCATTTCCAATTGAAGGACTTTGAGCTTGCCGCTTATGAAGCCGAGCAAGTGCTGAAAGCGGAGCCGAAGGAGAGCTCGGCGGCCTTCCTTTTGGGTTCATCGCTGCTCCGCCTGGGCATCTACAAGCCGGCGATTCCGCTCATTTACTCTTCCATCGAGAAGAGCGATACCCCTGAAGCTCATCAGGTCCTGGGCCAGGCTTTCCTCGGCGTGAAGGTCTACCGCCAGGCGCTGAAGGAATTCCAGCAGGCGGAGAGATTAGTGCCTGACCGCGCGGAGATTCACTCCCAGCTCGGGACCGCCCACGCGGGGCTGGGAGAAACCGATAAGGCGATCGCCGAATTTGAAAAGGAGCTGGAGAAAGATCCGAACAACTTCGACGCCAACTATTACCTGGGCCGCCTGAATCGCTTGAGCAACAACATGGACGCGGCGCGCAAGTATCTGGCCAAGGCGGACGGCTTGCGCCCGGGCGACCCTTCCGTGGCGTACGAGTATGCGGTGCTGGCGATGGGAGACCATGACTACGCCCAGGCGGAATCGCTGTTGCTCAAAATCATTCAGGAGCTGCCTGATTATCTGGATGCCCACGTCCTGCTCGCCGAGGTTTACTTCCATCTGCATCGCACTACAGACGGAAGGCGCGAAAAGGCCCTGGTCGAAGCCATGAAAAGCGCCGAACAGGTCAGGTTGGAGGCCGAAGGGAAGGCAGTCGAGGAAGCTTACCAGAACAGGACTAAACCGAACTCTTCGCCACACCCCGGTTCACCTTGATTGAAAGACGCCCAACCCGAGCCGCCTGGCTTCGCGAGCGGCGCTCAGCGCCCCGGAAGCCTCGCGCAAAGATTCTCCGCCTCCTCGTGGTAACCGGCTTTTTTGTTTGCTGCGGCGCGATGGGCTCCACGGCAAGCCAGAAGCCTCCTCAGTCCCCGTCATCGCGAGCCTCTCCAGAATTCCAGCGGATTGCGAAACAGGCAGCCCAAGCCCGCGAGGGGAATCGCTCGCAACAGGCCATTGACCTGTATCGGAAAGCTCTGAAGCTCGACTCCCGCTGGAATGAAGGATGGTGGTATCTCGGGACGTTATATTACGATGGGAACCTTTATCAGGCGGGCGTCGGGGCATTTCACAATCTGGCGACGCTCACCCCGGAGTACGGCCCAGGGTGGGCCATGCTGGGACTGTGTGAATTCGAAACGGGTGACTACAAGAATTCGTTCATTCACCTTCAGATGGGCCGCGTCAAAGGTTTGGGCGACAACCGGGACCTGATCCACGTCGTGCGATATCACGAGGCTCTGATCGACATTCTGGGCGGCAACTTCGAGGAAGCGAATAAGCTTCTATCATCCCTGGTGACGGAGAACGTCCTCTCGAACGATGTCAAGCTGGCGATGGGACTCGCTCTTCTCCACGTTGCGCTGTTGCCGAACCAGGTCGACCCGTCGAAAGATGCGCTCATCTCTGCCGCGGGCAACATCGGTGAGCTCGAAGCCCTGAACGACTTTGACGAAGCGAAGAAGGACTTCGAGCAATTGGCCCGCGACTATCCCTCGACCGCGTTTGTTCATTACTCCTATGGCGCGATGCTCGCCGAACTGTCGCAGTATCAGGAGGCCGAGCAGGAGCTGCTCGAGGAGATCAAGATCAATCCTGACAGCTCCATGCCTTACATGCAACTGGCCTACGTCTACATCCGGCTCAGCCGGTTCAACGACGCCCTGCCGCTTGCGAGGAAGGCTGTCCAACTGGTTCCGCAGTCTTTTGCGGCCCACTACCTGCTGGGCCGCGCCCTGCTCGAGACTGGCCAAGTGCCCGAGTCCATTCAGGAACTGACTATCGCGAAACGGTTGGGTCCGCATAGCCCTGAAGTGCGCTACAGCCTTGCGCGCGCTCTGGCGCGGGCCAAGCGGACTCGAGAAGCAGCCCAGGAACAGGCAGAGTTCGCACGCTTGAACGCGCTGGTGGAACGGGCCCAAAAGAAGTCGCCGCCGGAATCGTACAGAAACTCGAGCGAGCGGGGGGAGGTTGCGCCGCAGCAGCTTCAGCAGCCACCGGTTGCCGCGAGAGACCAATGAGCTTCAATAGACGCGGTGAGGTGACCTCTAAGGTGAGCCAGGGAACGCCCGAGGGTGGGCTCCTTGGCCTCCTACGCGCTGCGGCCCTGATCACGGTGCTGGCGGGGGCCGTGGGCTCGGTCGGTTTGATGCTCCGCGCAGGTCACCGTAATCCTTCCCGAATCCTGCTGATGCTTTTCGCGCTCTGGGTGCTCTCCCCGTTCATGGCCCTCGTGTTGGCCAACGTGGTTTCGAAGCGTTGGTCGGCTCTTACCCGAGTGACGCTCCATTGCGTGATGCTCGTTCTCACGCTGGGGTCTTTGGCCGTCTACGGAGACGTTGCCTTGGGGCCCCCTAGGGCGAGGACCGCTTTCGTATTCGTTGTTGTTCCCCCAGCGTCATGGCTGCTTATTGCCGTAGTTGTCCCGATAGCGGCGCTAATATCTGGCCGGCTGGCACGTCGAGGGTGACGGCGCTTGACCGGGCGTTCGAGCGGATGCGCGCGCGCGCGCGGGCCCCGAGAGTCGTCGTGTCGCTCTTGTTCGGCCTCCTCCTCGCTCCGGACCGGGTCTGGTCCCAGGTCGGCGGCCGCGACTCGTCGACGCAAGCGGAGGCGGCCGCGCGGGCCGGCAAGTTCGACCTGGCGGCAATCGAGTACCGCAGGCTGCTCGAGTCGCAACCTCAGTCCGCAGAGTTATGGAGTAACCTGGCTGCCGTCGAGGCGATGGGCGAGCATTGCGAAAGGGCCCTGCGTGCGGCTGGGCGCGCTCGGTCGCTCAATCCCAGGCTCTTCACGCCCTGGTACGTCGCCGGCTCCTGCGAGCTGCAGTTCCATCATGACGAAAGGGCGCTTGCTGATCTCGATCGGGCGGTCGCCACCAATTCTCGCGACGCCAATGCCTGGTACCTTCGGGCGCAGGCCGCTGCCAATCTCGATCGTCTCGGGGAGGCCTTTCGGGCGGTCCTCAGGGGATTGACGCTCGACCCCGCGCGGCCCGACGGCTACTACCAGGCAGGCAAGTTCGCCCTGGACTTGGCGGCGAGGTGTTACGACCGCGTCGTGGCCGCTCCGGCAACATCCCCGTATCGCCATCAACTGGAGGGCGACCGTAACACAGCACAAGGACTCCTGGACGCGGGGATCGAAGAGTACCGGAAAGCTGTGGAACTGGCGCCGCAGGACCCGGCCGTCCACTTTGTCCTGGGCGATGCCTACCTCCAGAACGGGAAATTGCCCGAAGCCGACGCTGAGCTTCGTGAATGCCTGAAGCTCGCGGGCGCAGGCGCCGCCATCGCAACGCCGGCGCCGCGTACCGCGTGGATCAAGGCGCGTCTGGCGCTCGTCCTGACCCGCCAGAATCGACCAGAGGCAGCCCGGCGAATTCTCGCCGCACTCCGGCCGGAGCAGTTTCAGGCGCCCGAGGAATTTGAAGACTTTGTGGCCTGCGCATATCTCCTCGGACAGGGAAGCGCCACCGGGGCAGCGCTTAATCTGGCGCTCGAGCGCTTCCCCGGCGACGCTGAACTCGGCCAATGGAAAACGCGCCTGGCTCAGGCGCCGGCGGCCTCCGCAAGCGGAGCCAGTCCCTCACGCGCAACGAGCAGCCCGATCAGAATAGCTCTGAGGCTGCGCTTCCTGGCCATATCAACTCCTGAGACCGGCGGCGTTCTCACCAAGCTGTTTTCTCAGCCGGGAGAATACCGCGAGTTTCGCGCCGCGTTCCTGCGTAATGACGCTCTGGCGTCCGCCACAACGGTCTCGTCAAAATTGGATCGCCTGCCGGCGGAGCCTGCCCAAGCAGACATGCTGGGCAGCCTGCTCCAGTGGCTCTCGTACCGGTTCTACGAACGGCTGGCAACGGCTTACCCGGAGTCGGAGGCGGCCGAGAAGCTCGCGGCGGAAAATCTCTCGGCGGCTGGCGAGCAGGACAAGGCGCTCGAAATTTATCAGGCCATGCTGGATCGGAAGGGGCCGTCGCCTGAGCTGCTGCGCGCGATGGCCGAGATCTATTGGACCGGGCACAAGTGGGATGACGCGCTCAAGGTCCTCGAGTCTCTGAACAAGCTGGACCCCCGCGACCCCGCAACCCTCGTCAACCTGGGCCGCATCTACGCTTACAAGCAGGACCTGGAGAACGCGCGGCGCTATTTCGAGCGCGCTACGGAGGCCGGTCCCGCCATGTTTGAGGCTCACCTCGGACTGGGCGAGACCTTGCGGCAACTGGGAAACGAAGAGGGCGCGCTGCGCGAATTCAAGATCGCTTCGCGCATCGAGCCCCGGAACCCGCGGCCTCACTACGCGCTTTCGCAGGTCTACCGTAAGCGTGACAACAAGGACCTTGCCGCGCAGGAGATGGCGGCCTTCGAGCGCCTCCAAGCCCAAGCGTCGCTTGAAAAGACCCGGGCGAATCGGCTGCTGGTGCCCCTTGACTAGTAAGTGGGCAGTAGGCAGTTGGCAGTAAGCAGTAAACAAGCAGTCCACTCTTTCGGATTAAGGCGCAGACTGGCCCTCACCCCCCGCCCCTCTCCCGCAAGGGGAGAGGGGAGAAGTACTCGAAGCGAGCCAAATGACTGCAACGGAGCGAGGGATTTATCGCAAAAGCGAAGCAAGGGAACCGACCGCTCGTCCGCCATCATTGGGCACACACTCTGGTTTCAACTCTCCCCTCTCCCCTTGCGGGAGAGGGGCGGGGTGAGGGGTATCAGCGGTGCCCGACGAAGAAGACGAAGAAGATGATACGTCGCCTTAATTTGCGAAGCACAAGTTGAGAGTTTGCTTCGGGGATTCCCGACGTATACGTCACAGCGAATGCGGAAAGAGAACATTAAGTCGCACTCTTTCGACGGTCACGTAATGTCTGACGACTCGAAGAATCGGGTGTACTCATCTTCCCGGCGTCGTTTTCTGAAAGCCCTGTGGGGCGCGGCCTTCGGCAGCGGCGGATCGCCAGGCGCTGGATTCTCATTCGCAGCAGTAGCGGCTGGCCGTGCTCCGGCTCAAGCTGCCTCGGCGCCCGCCTTTGAGGAGATTCCGCCGAGATCGAGTGGCATCTCATGGGTGCACTCGAACGGCCGGTCGCCCGAGATGTATCTGCCCGAGACCACCGGCGCGGGCTGCGCGTTCATCGACTACGACAACGACGGCTGGATGGATATCTACTTGGTGAACAGCGGTCGCTGCGATTTCTACGATCCGAAGCCGGCGCTCCGCAATGCTCTCTATCGCAACAATCGCGACGGCACGTTCACCGACGTCACCGAGAAGGCCGGGGTGGCCGCCGGCGGCTACGGCCAGGGCGTGGCGGTGGGCGACTATGACGCCGACGGTTGGCCGGACCTCTACGTCACCCAGTACGGGCGCAGTATCCTCTACCGCAACAACGGCGACGGCACGTTCACCGATGTCACGGCAAAGGCTGGCGTGGCGGCCCCCGGGTGGGCGTCGAGCGCCGTCTGGTTCGATTACGACAACGACGGCCGCCTGGATCTGTTCGTTTGCCGCTTCGTCGATTTCGACAAGTCCAAGAACAAATTCTGCGGGAACCACGAGACGGGCGAGCGCTACTACTGTATTCCTCGGGTGTACGAGCCGATGCCGAGCTGGCTCTTTCACAACAACGGCGACGGCACGTTCACGGACGTGAGCAGCCAGTCGGACATCGGCAAGTCGCTCGGCAAGGCCTGGGGCGTGGTGGCCACGGACATCAACAACGACGGCTGGATGGACCTGTTCGTCGCCAACGACACGGTGCAGAACTTTCTCTTTGCCAACCGCAGCGGCAAGTTCGAGGAGATCGCGTTGCAGGCGGGCGTGGGTTTCAGTGCCGACGGCCGGCCGCGCTCCGGGATGGGTGTCGATTCGGCTGATTTCGACCAGGACGGCTGGATGGACCTCTTCGTGGCCAACGTCGACCAGGAAATGTACGCGCTGTATCACAATAACCATGACGAGAGCTTTGACGACCTCGCCGTTCCCGCCGGCATCGGCATGACCACCCGGCTGATGAGCGGCTGGGGCGCGAAATTCTTTGACTACGACAACGACGGCAACCTGGACCTCTTCCTGGCCAACGGCCATCCGGATGACAGGATTGAAGAACGCTTCAGCCAGGTGAAATATAAGGAGCCCATGCTGCTGTTTCGCTACACGGGCAAGAGCTTTGAGAACATCAGCGCGCAAAGCGGCCCGGTCTTTTCCCGGTCGTTCGCCGCGCGGGGCATGGCCGTCGGCGACTTCAACAACGACGGCGCGCTGGACGCGCTCGTGGCCGTCAACAATGACGCGCCGCTGCTGCTCAAGAATAACGCCGCCAAGGGCAATCACTGGCTGGGGGTGCGTCTGGTGGGCAAGAAGGCCAACCGCGACGCCGTCGGCGCGCTCCTCACCTGGCAGGCGGGAGATTTGAAGCGCCACCGGATGAAGGTCGGCGGAGGCAGCTACCTTGCCTCCCACGATCCGCGCGAGGTGCTGGGGGTCGGCCCGCGCGCCAAGATCGACTGGCTCGAAATCAAGTGGCCGCAGCCGAGCGGCGCGGTCGAGCGCCTCACCGATCTGCCCCTCGACCGCTACGTCACCATCGTCGAAGGGCAGGGAATCGCCAAGGCTTAATCAGGCTAACACTATACTTGGCGAAAATGGACCGAATTTCGATTGTTGGCACAACGCATGGGACACTTCTTCCCTCATGCCGGAGAAACGCGCGTTGATCCAAGGCTCCCGTCAAGAATCCTGGAGCGATTTCGTTATAGATGTTCGCAATGTGAACATCTACGCTATCTCTGAGGCAACTGCAACGCTTTTTATGACGAAACGTCAGTTAAGAGCAGGCATCGTGAGCGCCTGCTTTCTGCAGCTTATCCTAGAATCTCCCTTTGAGATAGCATTCGCTTTTCTTCCAGCATAATTTTGCTCGCCATCTCCCAGACATCTTTGAGGCTCAACCCATAGGCTTCTGCAACGTCGTTGACGTGCTGAACCCACAGTTGGTCCCACTCCTCCTCGGGTCGCCTCGGCTTCTTCGACTGGCGGAATTCCAATTCCTCCTGCCACAGAGCCCGAGTCAGCTTGCCTCGGCGGACGAAAAGCTCTGACTCGATTG
>QHZK01000161.1 GCA_003224635.1 Acidobacteriota bacterium
CGCAAGCGCTGGCTGCGAGCGCTCCGACGACGCAGTCAGCGGAGCGGGATGACATGGGAGTTGCTGGAGCGTTTTGCCGCCCAGTGGCTTCCGCTGCCCAAGATTCTTCATCCCTATCCCTACTTGCGCTTTGACGCCAAGTATCTGCGGTAGGAGCCGTATGCGGTAGCACTGCTTGTACGGATCTGTGCGGGGGGCGTCGGGCAACCGGCGTCCCTACCGCGACAGCTCGGAGGTGGCCCATTGGCCTTGAAAACATCCGCCCCAAATCCCCTCCGCCACCAAGTCCTCTTGACCTCGGCCCGGCGGCGACACCTGAGCAAGACCGAAGCGTGAACGGCGCTCTGTCGGTTCCGAGCCGGGCCGCTGGCGTTGCTGGGCCCACGACGGGGCGCCCAGAAACTTTTCGCCTCGCACTCGCCTTCCCTGTGCACTCAATCAGGTAAAATAATCAACGAGTAATATATGGGAGCGCCTGATGCCGTCTATGCCGTCGTGGTCTTCCTTGGGGCCTTTCTCTCATTCCAAGTGGAACTCGTACTTGGCAAGTACATCCTGCCCTGGTTTGGCGGAACACCCGCGGTGTTCATGAGTTGCATATTTTTCTTTCAGATTGTCTTGCTCGCGGGATACGGATACGTCCACGTCGGCAGCAGAATAGCGTCACGGCGGACAGCCGGCCTGATGCAGATCGCGGCCCTGCTTGCGGCGCTTGCCTCGCTGCTGTGGCGGGTGTCTTCCTGGCCTTCGCCGATCACTCCGGGGCCTGCCTGGAAACCGCGCGTCGGCGACAATCCAGCTTGGAGCATTCTTGCGCTGCTGGCCGCGGGCGTTGGACTTCCATATTTTGTTTTGTCTTCAACCAGCCCGGCGCTGCAGCGTTGGTATAGCTTCATGCAGGGGCGGCGCCGCTCCCCTTACCTGCTCTATGCGGTTTCAAACGCGGGCTCTCTGCTGGGGTTGGTTACTTATCCGTCGCTGGTAGAGCCCGCGCTCACGGTCAGACACCAAGGCGTCGCGTGGTCGATCGGTTTTGGGGTGTTTGCCGCGACTTTCGCCTATCTTGTGGTTGCATTCATGGCGGACCCTGGCCCTGCCCTGGACTCGATCCGCGATACGTCACGCGCTAAGCCAGCGAATCTGGCGGACCCAGGTGAAAGCCAGCTCTCGGACGCGCAAACCGCAGAGACTTCCGGCGGTCTGCCGCTTCGGCTCCGGTACATCCTGCTGTGGACCGCCCTGGCTGGATGCGCATCGGCCATGCTTTTGGCCACGACCAACCAGATCTGCCAAAACCTCGCCTCAGTTCCCTTGCTGTGGGTGTTACCGCTGACGCTGTATCTCCTTTCCTTCGTTCTTTGCTTCAGCGGCGATCGCGGCTATTCGAGGCGCGTCTGGAGTTGGGTGCTGGCAATAGCTACTGTATCGGTGTGCCACGTTTTGTACGCCGGCACACATCAGTTCAGGCTGGAATTGGCGATCTACTCTTCGGCGCTGCTCGCTTGCTGCATGGTATGCCATGGAGAGGCCGTACGCCTGAAGCCCCCGGCAGCTCATCTGACGTCGTTTTACCTGAGCATCGCCGCCGGCGGCGCGCTCGGCAGCGCCTTCGTGCTCTTTCTGGCGCCCCGCCTTTTCAAGAATTTTTTCTGGGAACTGCACGTCTCCCTTTGGACCTGCTGGGTGCTGCTCACCGTGACTCTCCTCCTGGACAAAGGGTCCTGGCTTCGGTCAGGAAGGCCCTGGCTGCTGGGGTTATCCGGCCTGGTAGCTTGCGCCGGACCTTTGCTCGGTAAATGGAGGCCTAGTCCTGGCAATTTGTTTGCCGCGGCAACGGTGCTTGCTGGCGTGACGACTGCATTCTATCTGGCGCGGCGACCAACGCCGGCGCCCGAGTCGACGGGGACAACGGTCGCCAAGGCTGGGATTGCCCTGGCGCTGCTGGCTCTATTTCTGCCGATCGTCGGATTCACTCACCCCATCGCCGTGTCCCGCAATTTTTATGGCATCCTGACCGTGCTCGAAGAGGGTGACAGACCGACTGCGCGCTCGTATGTGCTGAAGCACGGGCGCACCTTGCACGGCCTTCAATTTCTTTCCGGCTCGCGGAAGGACCAGCCCACCACGTACTACTGCAAGACCAGCGGCGTCGGCCTGGCCTTGCTGAACCAGCGGCACAGCGACACCGGCGCTTTGCGAATCGGAGTTGTTGGGCTCGGCGCCGGCACACTCGCGGCCTACGGGCAACCTGGAGACTACTTCCGATTCTACGAAATCGATCCCGATGTGATTCGTCTGGCGGAGCATTACTTCAGCTTCATGCGAGATAGCGCTGCTCGCGTCGAGGTCGTGTACGGCGACGCGCGTATCTCGATGGAGCGCGAGCTGGAGCAAAACCGGCCGCAACGCTTTGACGTGCTCGCGGTTGACGCGTTCACCGGAGGCGCCATCCCGGTCCACCTGTTGACCCGGGAGGCGCTTGCCGTTTACCTCAGGCATCTGGAGCCGGCGGAGGGAATCCTCGCCGTTCACATCAGCAATGACGCGGTGGACCTCCGGCCAGTGTTGGCCGCCCTCGGGCGCTACTTCCACCTCTCTCCAATCTTCGTGGAATCGTGGCCGACGGACGATGGGTGTCGAGCCTCCAGCTGGGTTCTGATGGCTCGCAGTCCTCGCACGCTGAGCCAGCCGGCCCTCGCGCAGGCTGGGTCGCCACTCGTCGACAGCGCTTCCTCGTTGCTCTGGACTGACGATTACAGCAACTTGTTTCGCGTGCTGCGACACTGAATCGCGAGCGCCAAGGCGCGCCAACCGTGTGTGAGTCATTCACGATCGCTCTCCGCAACCGACCTTGAACGCTGCGAGAAACTGTGCGCGCGCGTGAATACCGCCGTAACGTAAAGATGATTGAATGCCGCGACTGACCGAACAGGAAAAACAGGAAATCCTCCGCTATATCGAAGCAGACAAGCCGCTGCCGGATAAGTTTCGCTTTCTGCTGTTTGCGGACAAGCGCGAGGTGGAGCTGGTCTGGAACGGCAAAACCAGCGAGGTCTCGAACATTGTCCTGCCCTTTCAGGTGATTAGAGGGGTCGGGGCGGCGCTTGGGTAGCCAGAGTCGCGGACCCGTTCTCCGGGCCTTCGGCTCTGGTCGTTCCCAATGACAAGGCGCGGAATCAAACAACAACTCTGCGCTGCTGCCGGGCCGGTGAGACAATCCCTCATTCAATGGAATTCGTCCCATGCGTCCCCATCGTCTCATCCGGCTGTGCTATGCTGGAGGAAGTGGTTGAACAACACTTGAGGAACGCTTCTCCCGAGAGGGCTCGGCATCAAGAGTTTGTGGCCGGGGCGCGAGGGCGGGCCGTGTGCGCGGGATCGAGACAGGCAAGCCCGGCGCAGATTCGCAAATCAGGCGCAAATTCCCCGAAAAATTTTGAGGAACGAAGCCGCTAGGTGGCCCGGAATCAATCGGTTGAACTAAAAACAGGCGCGAAACGAACCCAATTTAAGGCCTTCCGCGGGCACTTTGCGGGCTTTCCGGCAGAAACGAAGCCAACGGTTGGTCGGGGGCTCGTGACGGCGAGCGTGAACGAACCCGTGTTGTAGCGCCGGGTCCGGAACTACTTCGGAGGCCGCCCAGGGCGTTCCGAAGAGAAGCGATAGATTACTCCGTTGACTTCTGGCACGAACGCCCTTAGGATTGGAACCCATCGGATGCCAGTTGGTCGTTCGGCGCTCCATAAGATCTTGCGGTCCGCTGGGAGGTGAGGGATGAGCTTGCTGAAACTTGCGCACGTTCCTCCCGCCACCGTCGAGCCCCAAGCTACGGTCTTGGAGGCCGTCAGCGTGATGGCGCGAGAAGGGGTGGGCGCGGTCGCCGTCCTGGAAACTGAGAAGAGCGAGCTGCGGGGAATCTTTACCGAGCGCGACGTGATGCTTCGCGTGGTCGAGCAGGGACGCAATCCTCGGGAAACGCAGGTCCGCGAGGTCATGACCTCGCCGGTTGAGACGGTATCCGAAGAAACGACTGCCGCCGAAGCCCTTACGCTCATGCTCGGGCGCCACCTGCGTCACCTTCCGATCGTCGGAAGTGGTCGGCGGCTTCTGGGCATGCTCTCCATCCGGAATCTCTTGGAACACCAGGTCGAAGACCTTAGCCGCGAGCTGCACTCCTTGGACCAGTTCCTCTCGAACGATGGTCCGGGAGGCTAGTCTGATAGTCTGCGCTCGGTCTTCCGCCAAACCCCGCGCCGGGTCTCCCAGTCGACTTCGGTCTCGATATTGCGAGATGCCGTAAGAGCATCTGACCAATGCCTCTTTACCAAGCCATCGTGCTCGCCATCATTCAAGGACTGACCGAATTCCTGCCGGTGTCGAGCACCGCGCACCTGACGCTTTTCCCCTGGTTCCTGGGCTGGAAGGATCCCGGCCTGACTTTCGACGTGGCGCTGCACGCAGGTACCTTGGTAGCCGTGCTGGTTTATTTCTGGCGCCTGTGGGTTGACATGCTCCTGGCGGCAGCGGGCCAGGGCAAGCGGAGCACGGCTGAAATCGAGGAAAAGAGCAAGCTCTTCTGGTATCTCGTCATCGGCACCATCCCCGGTGGCATCGCTGGGTATCTCTTCGAGCACGCCGCCGAGGAGCAACTGCGCCGCCCGATGATCATCGGCGTGGCGATGATCGTGGTGGCGCTCCTGATGTGGGCAGGTGAGCGCTTCAGCCGCCGCGAAGAGGGTCTCGGCCAAGTAACTTTTCCTGACTCGATTGTGGTGGGCGCGGCCCAGGCCTTTGCCGTGATTCCCGGCGTCTCGCGCTCCGGCGTCACCATGACGGCGGGCTTGTTCCGCAACATGACGCGCGAGACCGCCGCCCGGTTTTCCTTCCTTCTCTCCACACCCCTCATCGCCGGGGCCGCACTCAAGAAGGGCCTGGAGATTCGCCATGAGGGCCTGCCTACGGAGATGAAACTGCCGTTCGTGGTGGGCATCGTTGTCTCGGGCCTGGTGGGCTACGTCGTGATCGCCTGGCTCATCCGATACCTCGAGCGCCGGACCTTCAGGGTGTTCATTGTTTACCGGCTTGCCTTGGGCGTCGTCGTCATACTCTGGGGACTGCGTTCCTGACGCTCCTCCTCGTCCTGCCATCCCGCGCAGGGCGGGCGCCAGGCTCGATTGGCGGTGTCTGCTCGAAATCCCCGGTTGGGCGACCCATTCCTGTGGTAGTATTGTCATCGAGGGATAGGCCACTTAGCTTGCGCGCCAGGGGCCGTGTATCAAGGCTGAAGTGTGAGGACGACGCGATGGCTGCTGTCTCTCCACACTCCATCGCAGCGGCGGCTTGACGCCTTAGTCGCACGGCGCTTGATTAGAGAAGGCCGTACATGCCAAGCCTTTCCCCTGCGTCCAAGGGCCGAGACGTCGCTTCGAAGTACGCCGACCCGCCGCCGAGCTTTCTCGCCGGTCGGCTTACCGAGCTCATCGGATTCTTGCTCGGCGTACTCGGTCTGCTGATCTTGCTCAGCCTGGCCTCGTACCTGCCGTGGGACCCCTCCCTCGACACCACTCCGATCACTCCATCCGCCAGGAACTGGATTGGACTCTGGGGCTCTTACACGGCCGACGCGCTGTTCCAGGCGCTGGGCTGGGTCGCCTACGTGATTCCCCTGATGCTCTTTGTGGTGGGTGTACGGCTGCTGAGCGGTCGCACGTTCGATGCGCCGTGGAGCAAGTTCGGCGGCGCGGCGATGCTGATCGGTTCGCTGAGCGCGCTGCTCGAACTCTTCCCCCACGTCCCGCCTGTCGGTGGACTGGAGACCGGAGCGGTGCGGGGCAGCGGCCTGCTGGGGTATGTTCTCGCCTTCGCGCTCGTGCGCATCTTTAACAGTATGGGTGCCGTCATCGTAGCGGGCGCCGTCTTCCTGAGCTCGCTCTTCCTGGTCACTCGATTTTCTTTCACCGGCGCCTTCCGGTTTCTCAGGAGACATCTTGGGTTCGTGAGAGCCCTGGTGGCGCGCTCGAAGGCTTGGCGCGAGGCGCGCGAACGCGAGCGCCTGAGGCGCGAAGTGGAACGGACCAAGGTGGCGGGGAGGCAGCCCGTGGTGGTGCAGAGGCTGGGAGGGGGCGTTGTCTTACGGGGCAAGCCCGAAGCGAAATCCCCCGAAGCTAGATCCAAAGGTCGTCCCGAGGACGCGGCGCCTGAGAGCGAGCGCGCTAATCTTGGCGCAGGCGCCGACCCGGGCCGAGACGAACCCGAAGTGACGCGTCAGGCGAAATCGGTCCCGGTGGTGCGGGCTCGGGGACTGCACCAGGAGGGCCCGGCCGTCTCCGCAGGCCGCGCGTCACTGCCAGAAATCACGGGGCGCGGCGTCCACACCTACAAACTGCCGAACGCCACGCTGCTGCGTCCGCCCGACGACCAGCAGGGCGTCGACGAAGACGAGCTCAAAGAACGGGCCGCGCGACTGACGAATAAGCTCGCCGAGTTTGGCGTCACCGGCTCGGTCACGCAAATACACCCCGGTCCGGTGGTCACCACGTTCGAGTTCAAGCCGGAAGCGGGCATCAAGTACAGCCGCATCACCAACCTGGTCGACGACCTTTGCCTGGCGATGAAAGCCGAGTCCATCCTGATCGAGCGCATCGCTGGCAAATCGACCGTGGGCATCGAGGTCCCCAACCTCCACCGCGAGATCATTTACCTGCGCGAGCTGGTCGAGTCGAGCGAGTTCGGCGCCTCGCCTTCCAGGCTGACCGTGTGCCTCGGCAAAGACATTACCGGGAAAATGAGGGTCGGCGACCTCACCCAGATGCCCCACCTGCTGATCGCGGGTTCGACGGGGTCTGGCAAGAGCGTGGCGATCAATTCGCTCATTGTGTCGATGCTTTATAAGTCTACGCCGGACGAGGTCAAGCTTCTCCTCATCGATCCGAAGCGCCTGGAG
>QHZK01000162.1 GCA_003224635.1 Acidobacteriota bacterium
CGCCGCTTCGTCGGCTTCGACGCTTATCAGAAGGTGCTGGCGCTCGACGACGTGAACTACGTCATCCTGGCCACGCCGCCGGGGTTCCGCCCGCCGTTTCTCAAAGCTGCCGTGGCCGCGGGCAAGAACATTTTCGCCGAGAAGCCGGTGGCGGTGGATGCGCCCGGCATCCGCGCCGTGCTCGCCGCCTACGAGGAGGCGAAAACCAAGGGGGTCGCCGTCGGCGTCGGCACCCAGCGCCGCCATCAAACCGGCTACCTCGAGACCATGAAGCGCATCCACGACGGCGCTATCGGCGAGATCAGCGGCGCGCGCTGCTACTGGAACCAGGGTCCCATCTGGGTGCATCCCAAGCAACCCGGTTGGAGCGACATGGAGTGGCAATTGCGCAACTGGTATTACTTCACCTGGCTGTGCGGCGATCACATCGTCGAGCAGCACGTCCACAACCTGGACGCGATCAATTGGGCGCTCGGCGCGCATCCCGCGAGCGCGGTCGGCCTGGGCGGCCGCCAGGTGCGCACCGATCCCGTCTACGGCAACATCTACGACCACTTCTCGATCGACTACGAGTACCCGGACGGCGTGCACGTGGCGAGTTATTGCCGGCAGATTCCCGGCTGCAAGAACAACGTTTCCGAAGCCCTCAGCGGCACCAAGGGTTTCTGCCAGGTGAACAAGTACACGATCACGGGCGAGAAGAGCTGGAAGATGACCGAGAAGGACAATCTGCCTTACGTGCAGGAACACACGGACCTCATCCTGGCCATCCGCGCCGGCCAGCCTTACAACGAGCTCAAGAACATCGCCGAGAGCACGCTGAACGCCATCCTGGGGCGCATGGCCGCGTACACGGGTCAGGAAATTACCTGGGAGCAGGCGCTGAACTCCGAGGAAAGCCTGATGCCCGCCAAGCTGGAATGGGGCGACCTGGCAGTCGCGCCGGTGGCGATGCCGGGTCAGACCAAGCTGGTCTGAGGTCGACGGCGGCTCCCGCCGTGGTCGCCGTCCGGCAAGGACTCGACCTGGGAAGATCAGCCTCTTGGGGAAATGACATGCGTAAGAGACTGAAGCCCGTGCATCCGGGAGAGGTTCTCCGTGAAGAGTGTTTGGCGCCGTTGAAGCTGAGCATGAACGAGCTGGCCCTTGACCTGCGTGTGCCCGCGACTCGCATCGCTGAGATCGTCCACGAGCGCCGGGGGATCACTCCGGACACGGCGTTGAGGCTTGCTCGTTATTTCAACACGACCGCGCAGTTTTGGATGAACTTGCAGACGACTTACGATTTGGAAATGGCAGAGGATACGCGGCTTCAAAAAATCAACCGCGAAGTGCAGCCAGCCCGGCCATCGCCGCCGCTCAGTTCACTTAACTGAACCTCTCCCAGGGGTGCTGTGTGTCCGCTCCGGAACCTTGGTACATGCCGAGGCCAGGCGCGCGGCTGGTTGGTCGGATCGCGTTGGCCGGCGGCTTGGCCTGCGCTCTGGGCTACACAGGCATTGTTTACCTCTCCCTGCAGCCTGTACGGCAATTCAATCATTTGACCTTGATAGGTCGGGTGGCGCTCCTGTTCGTCCTCGGATTATGTGCGTCTCTTGTCACGGTTGTGCTCTGGTACCGCCCAAAGGCAAGCTCATGCCTGTTTGGGCTTGTGGCACTAACGACCACCCTTGCCTCCGCAGTTGCATTCGTCGCCACGGTGCTCAACTCGCCCGTTGCCGCGAAGCAGATCGGACATTCAGGAATTAGGGACTCAGTGATTTTGCTGGTCATAGTCGGGTCGGGCGTCTGTCCATTGATTATTCTCCTCTCATTCGCGCTTGATAGAATTGTGCTTCCGGCAGTCGTGGCCTTAGCAGTGTTAGTCGAAGTTGAGAATTTTTTGCTTCCTATGATGCCTATTGAGACGTTCATGCTCGCCCTGCGCTGGAAGCTCGTGGCTCTTGTTTATCTCTCAGCTTGGCCAGTAGCGATTGGCTTGATAATCGTTAGAATCGTCAAACACCCGCACGCAGGTCTGCTAAGCAAGTAACCCAGAGTTTGTGCTGCTCAAACTCGTCCGGGGGATTCTTCCTTAACATCCGGTCGATGAAAGGCCGCGAAGAAGGAGCCGCAGAGTCCTCTGGGGCGAGACTCTACGCTCCTGCCGTCCCTCATCGTCGCGTCTCGCGGCCGGGTCTGCGGCGCTGGACTTGACAGCGCTGGACTTGACAATTGACATCCAGCGAGTAACGAGGTAATTTCGCGGCTTGGAATACCAGCGCCCTCATGGAAATTTCCTCCTGTGACGTGCTCATCGTCGGCGGTGGCGGCGCGGGCCTGCGCGCGGCCATTGCCGCCGTTGAGACGAGCCCCAAGCTGCGCGTGGCGGTGATCTCCAAAGTATATCCCATGCGCAGCCACACCGTCTCCGCCGAGGGCGGGGCGGCTGCGGTCATCAAACCCGGCGACAGCCTGGAGGCGCACGCCTACGACACCATCTCCGGGGGCGACTGGCTTTGCGATCAGGACGCGGTAGAAGCCTTCGTCAGGGAAGCGCCGCGCGAGATGCTGCAGATCGAGCACTGGGGATGCCCCTGGAGCCGCGAACCGGACGGACACGTTGCCGTGCGTCCGTTCGGCGGCATGAAGGCGGAGCGCACGTGGTTCGCCGCCGACAAGACCGGCTTCCACATGCTGCACACGCTGTTCCAGACGACGCTGAAGTACGATTCGATTGCGCGCTACGACGAGTGCTTTGTGACCAGGCTCCTGGTGGACGACGGGCGCTGCCAGGGCGTGGTGGCGATCGAGCTCGCAACGGGCAAGACGCTCGCCATTACCGCAAAAGCCGTCATTCTCGCCACCGGCGGTTGCGGCCGTGTTTTTCCTTTCACCACCAACGCCAACATCAAGAACGGCGACGGCATGGCGCTGGCTTATCGCGCCGGCGTTCCGCTGAAGGACATGGAGTTCGTGCAGTACCATCCTACCGGACTTCCCTTCACCGGCATCCTCATCACCGAGGCCGCTCGCGCCGAGGGCGGCTGGCTGCTGAACAAGGATGGTTACCGCTATCTTCAGGACTACGACCTCGGCAAGCCCGAGCCCAAGCCTGTCCTGCGCTCGATGGAGCTCGGCCCGCGCGACCGGCTGTCACAAGCCTTCGTCAAGGAGCAGGAAAAAGGCCGCACGCTCGAAGGGCCGTACGGGCACTACGTCCACCTGGACTGCCGGCACCTGGGGGCGAAGATCATCGACAAAAAGCTGCCCTTCGTGCGGGAGCTGTGCTTGAAATATCAGAACATCGATCCGGTGAAAGAGATGATCCCCGTGCGGCCGGTGGTCCATTACATGATGGGCGGCATCTCAACGGACATGCAGGGGACCACGGCGCTCGGCGGGTTGTACGCCGCCGGCGAGGCCGCGTGCGTGAGCATCAATGGCGCAAACCGCCTGGGATCGAATTCGCTTACGGAATGTCTTGTCTTCGGGGCGCGAGCGGGCAAGTCTGCCGCCGCCTTCGCCTCCGGCCCGATGCCGGAGCCGGGCCGGGCGGTCTTCGCCCAGGCGCGCGACGAACAGAGCCGGCTGGAGAATTTCCTCCGCAAAACGAACGGCACGGGGAGGAAAGAACGAGTAGCCGCCCTCCGTGAGGACATGCTGAAAATCACCGAAGCCAGCGCGGGCATCTACCGGAGCGGTCCGGCGCTCGAGCAGGCGGCGCAGAAGCTGCGAGCCTTGCAGGACAGGTTCAGCGACGTGATACTCGACGACCGCAGCTACACCTTCAACACCGAGTTGACCTCGGCCCTCGAGCTTTCCTACATGCTCGATCTCGCAGAAGCGATCGTACACTCAGCCCTCAAGAGAACAGAGTCACGCGGCTCGCACCAGCGCACCGACTTCCCTGCCCGCGACGACCAGAAGTTCCTGGCGCACTCCCTCGCTTTTCGAGCCGCAGACGGCACTCCGCGGATTGACTATTTGCCTGTTACAATTACACGTTGGCCGCCAGGAAAACGGGTTTACGGGAAGTAGAGCGAGTAAGCTTATGGGTCTAACACACCTGACCGTAAACCATGAAGGGTATTCGATCCCTCAACGGAACGTACCAAGCCAACTTCCTGGTCGACACCGGCGCCTCGGACTCGATGGGCCCCTGCCCGAGAGCTGAGAAGGATAGGCGTAGAATCCGTTGGAACGAAGGTCTACGAGCTCGCGGACGGCACAAGGCAGGAATATCCGTTTGGGCTGGTTGAGATCGCTTTCATGGGCGAGATTACCGCCGGCAGGGTTATTTTCGGCCCGGATGATGTGGAGCCGCTGCTCGGAGTCACGGCGCTTGAATCGGTGGGGATTACGGTCGATCCTGTTACTCAGACGCTCAGGCGACTGCCTGCTATTCCGCTGAAACACACCGGGCCTGCGGGAAGGTAGAGAAGAATGTCAGCGACCATAACTCTCTCTGTTGCGCGCTACCGTCCCGAGGAGGAGTCCGAGCCTACGTTTCAGAGTTACGAGGTGCCCTTCCGCAAGGACTGGGTGGTGCTCGACGCGCTCATCTACATCAAAGACAAGCTGGACGGCTCCCTCTCGTATCGCTGGTCCTGCCGGATGGGCGTCTGCGGGAGTTGCGGCATGATGGTCAACGGCGCGCCCAAGCTCACGTGTGCCACCTTTCTCTCAGCCTTTTTACCGGGACCAATCCGCGTGGAGCCGTTGCGCTATTTCCCCGTCGTGCGCGACCTCGTGGTGGATATTACCGACTTCATGCGCAAGCTCAAGAGGGTGAAACCCTGGATCGTCAGAGCCAGTGAAAGGGCGCTGGCCGAGGGCGAGTACCTCCAAACGCCCGAGCAGCTCGACGACTACAAACGGTTCAGCATGTGCATCAACTGCACGCTTTGCTATGCGGCCTGTCCGGTCTACGGTCTGGAGCCCAGTTTTATCGGCCCGGCGGCGATTGCGCTCGCCCAGCGCTACAACAGGGACTCGCGCGACGAAGGCTCGGCGGAGCGGATGGGCATTCTCTCCGAGCACGACGGTATGTGGCAGTGTACGTTTGTGGGCGAGTGCACGAAGGCTTGCCCGAAGGATGTCGACCCGGCGGGGGCCATCCAACAGTACAAACTCTCGGGCGTCGTGCACTGGTTCAAGTCCTTGATTTGAAATTTTAGATTTTGGATTTTCGATATTTTCGATTTTGGATTTCCGACCCCCACCCGCGGCCGCTCTCTCCCAAGAAGAAGATGGCCGGGGTGAGGCGAGTTTCGATTTTCCAGCTTCGAGATTTGTGTAATCCAAAATCCAAGACCGAAAATCCAAAATGAGAGGGGAGGATGGATACCGGAGCGCATTACACCCTTTATCATCCCAAGTGGTATCGACGCCCTGTTTCGGTGTGGTGGTGGCTTGAAAGCTGGCCTTACACCCAATTCGTCCTGCGCGAGCTCACCAGCCTTGCGGTGGCGTATTTTGCACTCCTCACCTTGTGGCAGGCGTACGCGATCCGGCGCGGCCCGGAGGCTTACGCGCGCTTCCTGGCGCGCCTGGCAAGCCCCCTGTTCATCGTTTTCGACGTCATCGCCTTTTTCTTTGTTCTGTTCCATTCCTTCACTTGGTTCAATTTGACGCCTAAGGCCATGGTGGTGCGCGTCAGAGGGAAGCGCGTTCGGGATTCCGTGATCATCGGCGTGAATTACGTGGCGTGGGCCGTGATCTCGATTACTCTGGCGTGGATTCTATTGCGAGGCGGTGGGTAGAGGCGGCCGATGCCGCCATCTTGGGTGGTGGGTAACCCGACGGTTCGGTGGGAAGCGATGGCGAGACCTAAAACACCTTTACTGTGGTTCCTCTTCAGCATGGGCGGGACCGTGGCGGCCTTTCTGATTCCGGTGCATCTCTTCCTCTTCGGGCTGGCCTTGCCGCTGGGCTGGATTCAGGGACCAAGCCAGGCTTCGCTGCTGGGCCTGGTCCGGCACCCTCTGGTGCGCCTCTATCTCTTCGTGCTGATCTCGCTTCCTCTTTTCCACTGGGCGCACCGCTTCCGTTACACTCTCTATGACGGCCTGAAGTTGAAACACCTGACCGAGCTGATCGCCGTGCTCTGTTACGGGAGCGCGCTGGCAGGCGCGGCAGTGGCGGCGTACACGCTGTGGAGCGCTCCTTGAGAGGGACGAGGGCGGGGTTTAACCCCGCCAAAAGGCTTCGAAGAAAATAGAGCAATTGGTTTTGCCGGTTCTTCGGCGGGTCTAAAGACCGCCCTCCCGCCGCTTCTGGATGGGTGACCAATGTTGCGAGTAATTCATGCCTTCGACATCAAGCCCGGCATCGTGGAGAAGTCGTTCATCGAGTGGCTGGACGGCCGCTTGGACGAGGTCACCAAGCGCTTCGGGTGCAAAGAGCGCAAGACCTGGGTCTTCATCGATGGGATCCACGGCGACTATGATAAGGGCCGACCCGAGATCCGCCCCAAGTACCTGAATGAAGCTTTCTGGCCCGACCAGGAGCACGCCGACCGCTTCCGCCAGTGGCTCATGTCGCCCGAGGGGAAGGAGTTCCGCCGGCAGTGGTTCAGTTCCGTCATCAACCACACGGTCCTGCGCTACGTCGATGCGGCCCCCGACCAGCCCGTCACGGACGATTAAGTTGTCAGCTCTCAGTTTTCAGTTGTCAGTTGGTTCTGAACTGAGAACTGAACTGATAACTAACTGACAAACTGACGACTGAGCTTGGGACGGATCTTCCGCGATTCTAAGGACGCAGGACGCCGTTTTGAGAACCTCCAGGTCCTCGCCGAATCGAGTCAGCGCATTTCCGCTACCCTCAAGACGAGACACT